>NZ_JBFUGE010000070.1:0-18686 GCF_056403075.1 Ideonella sp. P3_A4
TTCAAGCGCCGGGTGAATGCCACCTCGTGGGCGCCTGCCATCCTGGAGCTGGCGACGCTGAAGGAACGGGTGCTGGAAGTGCCCAACTCGGTGGACGATCAGATCGAGTGGCTGGATGACCACACGATCGTCTATGAGGTGAAGCACGTGCCGTTGATCGACACACCCACGTTCAACCTCTACACGCTGGATCTGTCGGCACCAGCGCCCAAGCAAACGCTGTGGCTCGAAGACGCACGCTCGCCCACCTTCGTTCGGGCGAATCCGTGACCTTGGTGTAGACGGTCAACGCCACCCGGAGGCACTGATGCTTTTCCGGGGTCGGCGTCATCCGTGTTCGCCATATGGCGCTGAACCCAGGCCGGACGCAAACTACGGTTCACGGCAGCACGGTCGTCCTGCCCAGGGAGTTGAGCTCGTTGGTGCGCAGCAGGTCGGCGCAGGAGTGAACCATCGACACTCGCCGGGACAGTGACTTTCTGAAGGGCGCTCGGGTCGCGGCCGGCACTGCGCTGGCCTATTTTTGTGTCGCGGCGCTGGCCATGTCAGTGGTCAAGCCGGGGACATTCGCGGCACCGGTCTTCCCGGCCGCCGGCATCGCCCTGGCCTGCGTGCTGAGGTTCGGCTCGTGTGCGGGCTTCGGCGTCTTTCTTGGCTCGCTGGTGGCCAATCTCGGTGCGTACTGGCTGAACGGTCAGCCTGTGCCCGGGCTCGCCTTCATGTTCGCACTCGGCGCCAGCCTGCAGGCCCTGGCCGGGGCACGCCTGCTCAAGGCCACGATCGGCAAGCATCCGCGTCTGACGCGCCCGAAAGAGATTGCCATCTTCTGCCTGGCCGGCTGCATCGTCGGGTCGATGGTCAGCGCGACGGTTGCCAACGCCGCCATCGCCTACTTCCGCCCCATCGGTGAACTGGCCAGCGATGGCGGCACCTTCGGGGCCCTGGCCCTGAACTGGTGGATCTGGTACAGCGGTGACGCCTTCGGCGCCTTGGTCGGGGCACCGGTCACGCTGACGATGATCGGCCTGCCGCGGCGGATCTGGCACTCCCGGCGTGCCACCGTGGCGGCGCCGCTGGTGTGCGCCACGCTGCTGCTGGGCTGGGCGACCGAGCAAGTCAACCGTTGGGAAGAACAGCGCGCCGTCGCGGCCTTCGATCGCGACGTGACGAACGCCGCCAGCTCGATCGAGGCCCACCTGCAGCGGCACCTGGACGCCTTGACGGCGATGCACGGCGTGTTCGAAGGCGATCAACCGGTGTCGCGGCAGGTGTTCGAGCGGGCGGCCGAACCTTGGCTGCGCAGCCTGCCGTCCTTGCAGGCCCTGGGGTTTCTCGAGCAGATCGATCGCGAGAGCCTGCAGGCCCGCGCAGCCGCCATTTCTGCGCAGGATGGCCGGCCGTTTCATCCCTTCCTCCGCGAGCCCGAGATCGCGACCCAGGACACCTTCTTTCTGTCGGTGCGCTTCATCGAGCCGGTGAACCGCAATGGCAAGGCGCTCGGCGTCAACTCGCTGTCGATCAGCGAACCGCGCAAGGCACTTCTGCAGACCTTGCAATCGGGTGCGCCAGTGGCGACCGGGTCGTTCCGGTTGACGCAGGAATCCGGCGTTCAGATAGGGGTGGTCGTTTACCAGCGCGTACGCGGCGTGCCCGGGCAACAGCAAGGCGTGGCCTTCGCCACTTTGCGCATGGGCGACGCGCTGGCGAACATGACGGCCAAGCTGCCGCAATCGCTGGAGTACTGCCTGCTGGACCAGGTCCGCGCCGGCGACATGCTGGCAGGCAGCCCGCGCTGCGCGGCCCAGAGCCCCGGTGGGCCTCGCGTCTTCTCGACGTCGATCGCGTTTGCGGCCAGGCAGTGGGAGCTGCGCATCGTGCCCACGGCCGACGCCGCCATCTACGGCGCAGGGCTGCGTTCCGACGGCGGCACCGCGTGGGTGTTTGCCGCTTCCGGCATGGTGGCTTGCTCACTGCTGGGCGCCTTGCTGCTGCTGCTGACGGGCCGTGCACGCGAAGTCGAGCTGACCGTGCGACAACGCACGCGCCAGGTGCTGGAGCTGCGCAGCGAAAACGAGTTGTCGGAGTCGGCGCTGCGCTCCACCGAACAGCAGTTCAAGCTGCTGTTCGACAAGGTGCCCGTCGGCGTGGTGTTCGTCAGCCAGGACGGGACGATCCTGCAACCCAACGCCTGCTATTGCGAGCTGCTCGGCTACACCGAGCAGGAGCTGCGCAGCATGAACGTGCTCGACATCACCCCCGCCGAGGACGCGCTGGAAGACCAGGCTCGACGCGCGGCACTGGCCCAGACCCGGGGCTCGCAGTACCGCTACGTCAAGCGCTACATCAGGGCCGATGGGCAGGAGCTGCAGGTGCGCATCACCGCCACCATGCTGCGCGACCGCGAGGAAGGTCAGCCCGACGTCATCGTCTCGCTGGTCGAGGACCTGAGCGAGCAATTGCGCCTGGAAGAAGCGCAGCAGGCGCGGGCGGTGGCCGAGGCCGCGAACAAAGCCAAGACCGAGTTCCTTTCGCGCATGAGCCACGAGCTGCGCACGCCGTTGAACGCCGTGCTGGGCTTTGCGCAGCTTCTGCATCTCGACCGCAGCCTGCCCTTCACCGAGAAGCACCTCGGTTGGCTCAAGCAGATGCAGGAAGCCGGCTGGCACCTGCTGCAGCTGATCGACGATGTGCTCGACCTGTCGCGGGTTGAAGCCGGTGCCGTCGTGCTGACCAATGCCCCCTTGCACCTGCCGTCGCTGCTCGCCAGCGCCATCGCGATGGTCGAAAGCGATGCCCAGAAGCGCGGCATCCGCATCGACAAGCATCTCAGTTGCGACATCCCCGTCAACGTGCTGGCCGACGTCACGCGGCTGCGCCAGGTGCTGATCAACCTGCTGTCCAACGCGATCAAGTACAACCGGCCGGGGGGATCTGTGTCGATCCACACCAGCTGCGAGACGCCGGGCCGCGTGACGATCGACATTGCCGACACCGGCTTCGGCATGTCGGCCGCCCAGCTGCCGCGTCTGTTCAAGCCCTTCGATCGGCTCGGCCGCGAGAACTCGAACGTGCCCGGCGCGGGGATCGGGCTGTACATCACCAAGCTGCTGGTCGAGCGCATGAACGGCGAAGTGCAGGTGCGCAGCCAGGGCGGCCAGGGCACGACGTTTTCGATCACGCTGCCCACCACCGACGCTCCGACGGAGCAGCCCACCGCCACCGCCGACGACAAACAGGTGCGTGCATACCAGGCACGCAAGGTCTTGCTGATCGAGGACAACGGCAACAACGTCGACGTCATCAGCGCGATGGTGGCCCTGCGGCCGCAAATCTCTTTGGAGGTCAGCCGCAACGGGTTGTCCGGCCTGGCGGCCTCCAAACTTCGCCAGCCCGATCTCGTGTTGCTGGATCTGCGGCTGCCGGACATCAGCGGACTCGCGGTGCTTGAAGGCATGCGTTCAGACCCAGCGACCCGAGACGTGCCGGTGATCGTGCTGTCCGCCTCGGCCGACCAGGAGCAGGTCAGCGAGGCGATGCGCCTGGGCGCCCACGCGTTCCTGCCCAAACCGATCGTCACTCGGCAGCTGCTGAACATCCTGGACGAACTGCTGAGCAACGTCGTCACGGACCTGGGCGAATTGAACTGAGGACAGCGTCCCTTGCGGCTGAGTCCCGCCGCGCCGGTCGTGCGCCGCCGGTGAATTTCACCCAGTGATTTCTGCCAGAGAGTTTCACGCGCGGCCAACCGGCTGAAATCGTCGCAATCGCGCGTCTCGGTGGGGCCGTTCCTCAAGTCACCGCCCTGCCAGACGATAGGGCCCGGATGACCCGAGTGACGCCTTTCGCCCTTCTCACGCTGCTGCGGCGTGGCCGGACCGTGCCCGGCGCGGCCAGGGTATGGGCCCTGGCGGTGGTCTTGCCGACCCTGGCCCACGGCCAGCAACCTGACCCGACGAACGAGCTGGACGCCCTGTTGAACACGCAGGTCGAGGGAGCTTCGCGCTATGCGGAAAGTGCCCTCGACGCACCGGCGGTCATCAGCGTGATCGGCCGCGATACCTCAGCCGGGCTGGGGCATGTGACCCTGGCCGACATGCTGGAGCGCCTGCCGGGCACGTACGTGACGACGTCACGCAGCTACTCGGCCGTCGGCCTGCGCGGGTTCAACCGCCCCGGCGACTACAACGCCCGCATCCTGATGACGATCGATGGCTACCGGGTCAACGACGCGCTGTACGACCAGGCCCTGCCGGAGTTCGAATTCCCGATCATTGCCGACTGGGTCAAGCGGCTCGAGCTGATCAACGGCCCGGCGTCGTCGGTGTACGGCGGCAACGCCCTGCTCGGGGTGGCCAACGTGGTCACTGTCGACGGAGCCGACGAGCCCGGCTTCGGCCTCAAGGCCGGGATCGAGCGTGCCGGCAGCACGCGCCTGACAGGCCAGTACGGCTGGTCCCAAGGCGATACGGACGTCTTCATCGGGCTGACGCACCACCACCTCACCGGCGAAACCCTGCACCTGCCCGAGCTGGCGAGCGATTCGCTGCCGGGCGGCACAATCTCTGGCCTCGATGGAACGCGCTACACCTCGCTGCTGGCCAAGGCCCGCAGCGGCTCATGGCGAGGCACATTCGTGGCACAAGAGCGCGACAAGGACGTCGCGACCGCCGAGTACGCCACGGTGCCGGGTGCACCCGGCACCCGCTACCACGACCGGTACACCTACGGCGAGCTGGCCTACGACGGGCCATGGCAGTCCGACTGGCGGCTCAAGGCCCGGGTGAACCTCTCACGCGCGGGCTTCCAAGGCGACTACGTCACTGAAGCGGAAGATGGCAGCCACTACATCAACCGCGACATCGCCGATTCGCGCTGGGCCGGCTTCGACGCGCGTGCCCAATGGCGCGGCTGGATCAACCACAGCCTTTCGGCCGGTGTCGAGCTGCGCCGGGTCTTTCGCGGCCTGCAGCGCAATGAAGACGTGGAGCCGGCCGCCACCTACCTCGATCGAGATGACCAGCTGACGCAGTGGGGCCTGTATGCGCAGGACCAGTACCGTCTTTCCGAACGCACGTCACTGACGTTCGGGCTGCGTGCCGACAAGGTCGACACCTTCGACATCGAGGTCTCGCCCCGGCTTGCGCTGGTTCACCGCGCCGGTCCGTTCGAAGCGCTCAAGCTGATGCTGGGACGCGCCTTCCGCGCCCCCAACCTCAGCGAACGCTACTACGAGGACGGCGGCGTCACACAGGTCGCCAACCCCACGCTTCACCCGGAACGCATCACGACCATCGAGCTGGCCTGGGAGCGCTCGATCGGCGAAGCCACCCGCATGTCGCTCGGCGGCTATGTCTATCGGATGGACGACCTGATCGACTTCGTGCCGCTGGACGACGAACTCTCTCGCTATGAGAACGTCTCCAGTGCGCTGTTGCGTGGCGTCGATCTGGATGTGGAGCACCGCGAGCCCGGTGGCTGGCAATGGCGCGCGAGCCTGAGCCTGGCTGACATGTCGAGCAAACGCGCCGCATCGTTCAACTCGCCGCACTGGCTGTTCAAGGGCCACCTGCTCGGCCCGCTCGACGACAACTGGTCGATCGGTGTGCAGTGGCTGGCAATGGCGCAGCGTGACGGCCAGCGCGCCGACGTGGCCTCGTTCGCCACGGCCGACGCCTTGCTGCGCCGCGTGGTCGCGCCCGGCCAGACGATCGCCTTGATCGTGCGCAACGTGGCCGACAGCAAGACCTACGACCCGGCGTCGAGCAACAACGACCTGCTGCGCGTGCCGCGCCAGGGGCGCTCGCTGACGCTCGAGTGGCGGGGGCAGTTCTAGCCGTGACACGGGGTGTAGTGAAACGGATGACGAGAGTCCTTGCGCTGCGCAGGTGGTGCTGGGTGGCTGCGCTTGGCGGCCTCGCCGGCGTTAACCCCGCCGTTCGTGCCGACGTGCCCGCGCAGGAGCTGAAGGCCAAGGTCATCGTTCGCGCCTTGCTGTTTGCGCAATGGCCGGCGGCCGTGCTTCAGCCTGGCCAGACGCTCATCATGTGCCTGGCCGAAGACCACCCGCTGGCAGCCGCGATCGCACGCCAGGACGGCCAGATGATCAATGGCCATCGGCTGCAGCTTCGGCGTGGTGCGAACGATCCATCGAAGCAGTGCAACGTGGCACTGGTCGGTGCGAACGAACACTCGCCGATGGCCCAGCRTCGACAGGGCCTGCTTCGTGTCGGCGACGTGCCCGGTGGTCTGAAAGACGACGTGATGGTCAACGTCGAGATTGAACTGGGCCGCGTCGTCTTCGACGTCAACCTCAAGGCCGCCAGAGAAGACGGCCTGGACATCGACACGCGCCTGCTGCGGCTGGCGCGGTTCGTACAGCAAGACTGACCATGGCACTTGAACACTCAGCCCCCCGCCAACAGGGACCCTGGCGCCGATCGCGCTCCGGCTCGGAGGTGCGATCGCTGACCCTCGCCATGCTGTTGACCGCCGCCCTGCTGACGGTGGTGGAGTACATCTACCTCGATCACAGCCACGAGCGCGCGCTGCGCATCCACGCCGGCATCGTGGCCCACTCGGTCAGCGCGGCCGCGATCTTCGACAGCGCGCGAGATGCGACCGACTCGCTGCATGCGTTTCGCGGCGTGGCCGATGTTGCCGCGGTCCAGCTGCTGCGGCCGGACGGCACCGCACTGGCGACCTACAAGCGAGACAACGCCTTGCGCAGCTGGTTGCAGCGGTATGGCGGCCAGATCCGGGTGACGGTGCCCGTCCTCGCCAATGACGCCGAGGTGGCCAGGTTGCAGATCTCGGCCGATCGCGGCGAGCTGTGGTCGACGCTAGGCTCACTCGTGGCAGCGGTGCTGGTGGTGATGCTCGGCGCGACGACGTTCACCCAACTCATCTCGCGCCGCATGCGGGCGGCCGTGCGCGACGCCGAAGAGCGAACGCGCTACCTGGCCCACCACGACGCGCTGACGGGGCTGGCGAACCGGGCAAGCTTTTCCAACGCGCTCGAGCTGGCGGCCAAGGGCGCGCGTGACCATGGCCTGCCGGTGATGCTGCTGTGTCTGGATGTCGATGACTTCAAGCAGATCAACGACACATGCGGCCACGCCACCGGGGACGATGCGCTCAGGACCGTGGCCACCCAGTTACGGGCCCTGGTGCGCGAAGACGACATGGTCGCGCGTCTGGGCGGCGACGAGTTCGCAGTGTTGCTGACCGGCCCTCGCTGCGAAGAGACCGGCCGACGCGTGGCGCGCGAGATGATCGCCAGGCTGCCCGGTGCCTGTATCGCCGGCACGCAGCTGTCGATCAAGGTCTCGATCGGCATGTCGCGGCTTCCGGCCGACGCGAAGACCGCCGCCGAGGCGATGCAATGCAGCGACGTGGCGCTGTACGAGGCGAAGCGCAACGGCAAGAACGCATTCATTGACTACACACCCGCCTTGGGCGAGGGGCTGCGCGAGCGGGCTCGCCTGCAGGTCGATCTGCGCGAGGCCATCGCGACCCAAGGCCTGACGCTGGCTTACCAACCGATCTTCGACAACGCCGGTGTGCTGCGCAGCGTCGAGGCGCTGGCGCGATGGACCCATCCGGTTCGGGGCGCCATCGGCCCAGCGGAGTTCATTCCGATTGCCGAGGAATCGGGCCTGATCGTCGACCTGGGGCTGGCGTGCATGCGCCAGGCCCGGCTCGACATCGACACGTGGCGCAGCAAGGGCTTGCCAGCCGTGCCGGTGGCGCTGAACATCTCGTCGCAGCAGCTGCGGCGTGAAGAGGACCGCCGCCGCTTCCTCCAGCAGCTGGCGACCTTGCAACTGCGGCCCGATGAGGTGGAGTTCGAGCTGACCGAATCGGTGCTGTTCGACGACCTGAACAACCCGGACTCGATCCTCGTGCGCTTGCAGTCCATGGGCTATGCGCTGGCGATCGACGACTTCGGCACCGGCTACAGCTCGCTGGCGTACCTGCGTCGCATCCGCTGCCGCAAGCTGAAGATCGATCGCATGTTCGTCGCCGGGATCGAGGCCGACCAGGACAACGCGTTGATGGTCGAGGCGATGCTGCGCGTGGCGCACTCGCTGGGCATGCTGGTGGTCGCCGAGGGCGTCGAGCGAGGCGCCGAACACGAGCGGCTGATGCAACTGGGCTGTGACCTGTACCAGGGCTTCGGCTTGGCGCGCCCACAGACCGCTCACGCACTCGAGGCCTGGTTGGGCGCGACTCAGGGTCGGGAAGCCACCGATGACCGCGATCAGCCGGCCTGCAAATTGCCCGTCTTCGGCAGCGCCTTGGATTCATAGTGCAGCACTGGCCAAGCACTGCCCATCGCCCCGCCGGACAGCTGCCGCCCTCCCGGCGACTTCTTCCCAGCTGCGCGTTGACGTGCCCAGGGAAACCGGGTATAATACAAGCTTCTGCTGCACTTGAACCGACCGCACCATTGGGCGGACCCGCGGGAACCCGTAACCCAGTGTGCGAGACCGTCGTGATCCGCCGGGTCACGTCCGGAAGACCGAAGCCCGCTGCCAACAACATGGTTGCGGGCTTTTCTTGTTGTGCGGTTGTTGGCGGAAGGGTTGGCGTCAAGGCCCTTAACTTTCAATCCGGCCCATGGTCCCCAAATAATGACTGTGGGCAGATTTGATTGGGTACTCCGCCACATGCTTGGTAAGGCGGTGTTCAAGTCCACCAGCCGATGCACCGAAGGTAAGTGACGCCCACTGCTTTCCATCTCCTAGGAATCGAATGTCCGAAAAGTCGACTGCCGTTCGCGCGGCGCCTGCCAAGAAAACCGCCGCTGCGGCACCAGCCAAGCGTGCGACCAAGCCCACTCCCGCAGCCGCGGCCCCGGTGAAAGCGAAGGGCAAGGCGAAGGCTGCGCCGATCCCGCTGGAAGATGACTTCATCGAAGCCGAGATCGAAGACCTGACCGCCGGCGACGAAGGTGCCGAAGTGGCTGCCCCCGCCGAGACGACGGGCGAAAGCGTCAAGGTCAAGCCGCTGCGGATGAAGGTGCCGAAGTCCAAGGAACGCGCGCTGATCCGCGAGTTCGGCCTGGACGTGACGACGCTGACCGAAGAAGAAGCCGCCAAGCGCCGCAGCGACCTGAAGGCGCTGGTCAAGATGGGCAAGACGCGCGGCTTCCTGGTCCAGCAGGAGATCAACGATCACCTGCCCGAGAAGCTGGTCGACTCCGAGGTGATCGAAGCGACCGTGAAGATGCTCAATGACATGGGCATCGCGGTCTACGAACAAGCGCCGGATACCGCGACCCTGCTGGTCGCCGGTGGCGCCGGCACGGCGACGTCTGACGAAGAAGCCGAGGAAGCCGCCGAAGCCGCGCTGTCGACTGTCGATTCCGAATTCGGCCGCACGACCGACCCGGTGCGCATGTACATGCGCGACATGGGCCTGTTCGAGTTGCTGACCCGCGAAGGCGAAATCGAAATCGCCAAGCGGATCGAAGGCGGGATGCAGGCCATGATGCTGGCCGTCTCGTCGTCGCCGCTGGTGGTGGCCGAGATCCTGACCTACGCCGACAAGATCGCCACTGGCGAGCTGACCATTTCTGAGGTCGTTGACGGCTTCGTCGTGGCCGGCGAGGCCGACGACTACGTCGCCGAAGAAGACACCGACTCGTTCGACGACAGCGAGGACGATGACGACGGCAATGGCGGCAGCCGCGCGATGACGCGCCGCCTCGAAGAATTGAAGGCCCAGGCACTCGACAAGTTCGCTGCGATGCGGGTCAGCTTCGGCAAGCTGCGCGTCGCGTACGAGAAGCACGGCCACGGCTCGACGCAGTACAGCGCGGCTCAACGCACGCTCAGCGACCAGCTGATGATGATCCGCTTCACGGTCAAGACGATCGACAAGCTGTGTGGTCTGCTGCGTGCCCAAGTCGACGGTGTTCGCCGCTACGAGCGCGAGATCCGCCGCATAGCCGTCGACCGCTGCGGCATGCCGCAAGAGCATTTCATCGAGCACTTCCCGCCCAATGTGCTGAACCTCAATTGGGTTCTGGAAGAAGGCGCCGCGGGCAAGCCCTACAGYGCGGCGGTGGGCCGTCACGTGGCTGCCCTGCAGGAACTGCAGACCAAGCTCATCGACCTGCAAACCAAGGCGGTGATCCCGCTCAGCGAGCTGAAGGCCATCAATCAGAAGATGAACGAGGGCGAACGCGCCTCGCTCAACGCGAAGAAGGAGATGATCGAAGCCAACCTGCGGCTCGTGATCTCCATCGCGAAGAAGTACGTCAACCGCGGCATGCAGTTCCTGGACCTCATCCAGGAGGGCAATGTCGGCCTGATGAAGGCGGTGGACAAGTTCGAATACCGGCGCGGCTTCAAGTTCTCGACCTACGCAACGTGGTGGATCCGCCAGGCCATCACCCGTGCGATCGCCGACCAGGCCCGGACCATCCGCGTGCCGGTGCACATGATCGAGTCGATCAACAAGCTGAACCGGGTCAACCGCACTCACCTGCAGGAATTCGGCGTCGAGCCGGATCTGGCGACGCTGGCCGAGAAGCTGGAGATGCCCGAGGCGAAGATCAAGCAGATCATGAAGATCGCCAAAGAGCCGATTTCGCTCGAATCGCCGGTCGGCGACGAAGGCGACACGACGCTGGGCGATTTCCTCGAAGACAGCCACAACATGACGCCGATGGAAGCAGCCATGCAGTCCGGGCTGCGGGCGGTCATCGCGGAGCTGCTTGACGGCCTGTCTGCGCGTGAAGCCAAGGTCMTGCGCATGCGCTTYGGYATCGASATGWSSASCGACCACACGCTSGAWGAAGTCGGCAAGCAGTTCGACGTCACSCGCGARCGCATYCGCCARATCGAAGCCAAGGCCATYCGCAAGCTCAAGCAYCCGAGCCGYTCSGACAAGCTCCGCACCTTCGCGGACGGCCTCATCTAAGCCACGTGGGCACGTTCGCCCAGGAAACTGGGCGAACCATGGACCTTGCCGGCGCGCTGCGTCGGCTCGGTTCGAGGGCCATGTCCGTCACCTTGCGGTTTTCGTTCCGCGAATTGGCCTGGGCCTGGCTGGCCGCCACGGCGCTCAGCGGCGCACCTTCGACGCTGTGGGCGCTCTACACCGGCGGTGACGTCGGCGAAGCCACCTGGGCCGCCGGCGCGATGCTGCTGCCGGCCGATTCACCGCGGCCCTGGCTCTTTGCCGCCGCGGCGCTGGTGCATGGCACCGTGTCGGCATTCTGGACGCTGGTGGGCGGCGCCCTGCTGCCGCGTCGGCATACGGCGCCTTGGGCCCTGTTGATGGCCGCAGCGATCGGCCTGCTCGACCTGCGCGTCATCGCCCCGACCTTCTTTCCGAGCGTGGCTGCACTGGCCTTCTGGCCGCAGATGGCGGACCACCTGATGTGGGGCGCCTGCCTCGGTCTGCCCTTGCAGATGATGGCCCGAGCGAGTCCACCTTAAAGTCGACCCTTTCGGGTTCGATTCACGGAGGGATTCATGGGGTTCAAGGTCGGCATCGTCGGCGCCACCGGCGTGGTGGGAGAGACCGTGCGCAACATCCTGGCGCAGCGGCGCTTCCCGGTCGAGTCGCTGCGGCTGTTCGCCTCGGCCCGCTCGGCCGGCAAGCAGCTGGCATGGAACGGGCACACGATCGTGGTCGAAGATGCCGCCACGGCGGACCCGACCGGCCTGGACATCGTGATCTTCTCCGCCGGCGGGGACACCTCGCGTGCGCTGGCGCCCAAGTTCGCCGCGGCCGGCGCGGTCGTGATCGACAACTCCTCGGCCTGGCGCATGGACCCTGACGTGCCGCTGGTGGTGAGCGAGGTCAACCCGCACGCCATCCACCGGCGGCCCACGGGCATCATCGCCAACCCGAACTGCACGACGATGGCCGCGATGCCGGTGCTGAAGCCACTGGATGCCGAAGCCGGGCTGGTCCGCCTGATCGCATCGACCTACCAGGCGGTGTCCGGCGGGGGCCAGGCGGGTGTCGACGCGCTGGCAGCCGAGGTCAAGGCGGTGGCCGAGCAGTCCGAGGCGCTGACCATGGATGGCGGCGCGCTGGCCTTTCCGCCACCCCGCAAGTTCGCCCGCAACATCGCCTTCAACGTGCTGCCGTTTGCCGGCGCGTACGCGGGCGACGAGGGCTGGACCGACGAAGAGCTCAAGTTCACCAACGAGAGCCGCAAGATCCTCGAACTGCCGAACCTGAAGGTGGCCGGCACCTGCGTGCGGGTGCCGGTGTATGCGGGCCACTCGTTGTCGCTGAACGCCGAGTTCTCGCGGCCGCTGAGCGTGGAGCGCGCCAAGCAGCTGCTGGCCTCGGCCCCCGGCGTGGCGCTGGTCGACATCCCGACGCCGCTGGAAGCCGCCGGCAAGGACCCGAGCTACGTCGGCCGCGTCCGCCGCGACCCGACGGTGGAGCATGGCCTGGTGCTGTTCGTCTCGAACGACAACCTGCGCAAGGGCGCGGCGCTCAACGCTGTGCAGATCGCCGAGCTGGTGGCAAACAGCCTGTCTCGCTGAGACCGTAGCTGTCCGCGCGCTACGCCCTCGCCGCGCGCGCGGCACGCGCCGGGGGCAGCGACAGCACTCGGGGCGTCGCCTGCTGCAGCACCTTCAGCAGCGACAGCGCCGCGCTCTCCACCTCTTTGCGCCAGACCAGGCGCCAGGGGCGGCGGATCGGGCCTGAGGCCAGGCGACGTGCGACCACATCGCCGCGCCTCAGGTGCGGCTCGGCCACCCATTCGGACAGCACGCCCACGCCCAAGCCGGCACGCGCGAAGTCCACCACCGCTTCCGTCAGCGGAATAACCTGGTAGTTCAACGGCGGATCGCCCTTGGCGCCGGCCAGCGGCTTCAGGAACCAGCCCATGTCGCGCGTCGGCGCGCGCGAGGTGAAGAGCGACACACCCTGCAGATCGGCCCGCGTCAGCGCCCCGCGTGACGCCAGCCGATGCGAGGCCGCCATCACGAACACGATCTCATCGGAGAACAAGGGCCTGTCGACAAGACGCCGGCTGCGGGACACAGGCGCCTCGCTGATCAGCGCCACGTCGATCTCATCGGCCAGCAACGCCGCGATCGGATCGGCCGTGCATTCGATGGCGATCGACAGCTCCAACGTGGGCAAGCTGGCCTTCAAGGCTTGCAGCGCACTCGGCATCCAGTGGTAGGCGGTGTAGCACTCGCAGACCAGCCTCAGCCGCTGCAGTGGCACGACCGGGTGTCGCAGCTGTGCCTCCAGCGCGCTCAACTCACCCAGCAGGCGCGGCGCACTGTCCAGCACGATGCGGCCCGCGCCTGTCGGCTCCAGGCCGCGTGACGTGCGGTCGAACAAGCGCACGCCGAGCCGACTTTCGGCGCCCAGCAGCGCACGGCTGACAGCCGGCTGGGTCAGGTGCAGGCTCGTGGCCGCCGCCGCAGTGGTGCGCGCCGCGGCCAGGGCCACGATCAGGCGCAGGTCGCGTGTGTCCAGCCGCGAGGTCGATGGAAGCTCAATGCCGTTCATGCATTGAGTGTATGACGTCAATGCGTTGGACGGATAGCCCTGCGCTGACCAAACTGCGGCCCATGAACACCACCTTGCTTTCAGCTCCGTCGCACCAGGCCGGCACCGCCGACGTTCTGGAACGTTTCAACCGCGCCTTCCTGGAACACGACCCGTCGCTGCTGCCCGACCTGATCGCGCCCGACTGCGTGATCGAGCAGATCAAGCCGACGCCCGAAGGCCTGTACCTGATCGGCCGTGACGCCTGCCTGGCCAGCTGGCAAGCCATCGCCGCCAACACCGAGGGCGTCTTCACGCTGCAGGAGGTCTGGGTGATGGGCGAGCGCGGCTTGATCTTCTGGGAATACCGCATCGGCGACACGGTCCAGAAGGGGCTGAACATCATGACCGTGCGCGACGGCCTCGTTGTCGAAGGCCGTGGCTACACCAAGGGGCAAGCATGAAAAGCTGGCACCT
Organism: Ideonella sp. P3_A4; assembly: GCF_056403075.1. Lineage (NCBI taxonomy): Bacteria > Pseudomonadati > Pseudomonadota > Betaproteobacteria > Burkholderiales > Sphaerotilaceae > Ideonella > Ideonella sp. P3_A4. The sequence continues at coordinate 13,960 of NZ_JBFUGE010000070.1, forward strand.
GAGCGCACTCGGCGGTGGCCTCGACAGCCTGCAGCTTCGCCACCGCGAGATCCCGAAGCCTGGGCCGAGAGAAGTGCTGGTGCGGATGGTTGCCACCTCGCTCAACTACCGCGAGATCGCCATCCTCAAGCACGGCCGCTACCCGCTGCCCGTGCGGCCCGGGGCGGTGGCGCTGTGCGACGGCGCCGGCGAAGTGATGGCCTCGGGCGACGGCGTGCAGCGTGTCCGCACCGGTGACCGCGTGATGGCCTCGATCTTTCCGTATTGGCAGGACGGGCCCTTCGGCGTCGACCGCGCCGCGCAACTGGGCGGCTCGCTCGACGGCATGCTGACCGAGTACGCCGTGCTGCCCGAAGAAGCGCTGGTGCAGATCCCCGCCCACCTGTCGTACGAAGAGGCTGCCGCCCTGCCCTGCGCCGCTGTCACGGCCTGAAACGCCCTCACCGGCAGCCGGCCGCTGCTGGCCGGCGACAACGTGCTGACGCTGGGCTCGGGTGCGGTGTCGCTGTTGGCGCTGATGTTGGCCAAGGCCGCCGGCGCGCGGGTGATCGCCACGACCTCTAGCGACGACAAGGCTGACCAGCTGCGCGAGCTGGGAGCGGCCGAGGTGGTGAACTACCGCCGCACGCCAGACTGGGGCGCTGAAGTGCGCCGGCTCACCGGCGGCTCGGGTGTGCAGCGCGTGGTGGAGGTGGGCGGCGGCGGCACGCTGGCCCAGTCGCTGAACGCCATTGCCATTGGCGGCGAGATCGGCCTCATCGGCACGATGGCCGCGGGCGATTCGATGATCGATGCGAACGCCGTGTTCCGCTCCGGTGCTGCGCTGCGCGCGGTGGCGGCCGGCAGCACCTCGCAACTGGCCAGCGCAGTGCGCGTCATCGGCTTGCACCTGCTTCGACCGGTCATCGCTCGCGTGTTTGGTTTCGACGAAGCGCCCGACGCGTTGGCCTGGTATGCCGAAGGCCAAGCCTTTGGCAAGACGGTGATCCGGGTCGCGGCGTGACCGGGGCCGCCACGGGCTGCACACGATCGGTGTACCGTGGCAGTGATGAACCCACCGACCGACATGGCCGACTGGCTGCCGCTGTGGCACCAGACCTGGACGCTGCTCGGCGCCGACGCCTCGGTGCCCGAGCTGACCGCCGTGCTCGCAGCCTGGCGCGAACCGCAACGCCACTACCACGACCTGCGCCACCTGCATGAATGCCTGGGCCGGTGGGTTGCCTGGCAGCAACTGGCCGAGCACCCCGGCGAAGTGGCGCTGGCCCTCTGGTACCACGACGCGGTCTACCAGCCCCGGTCAGCTGACAACGAACTGCAGAGCGCCGTGTGGGCGGTGCGGGCGATGACCGAAGCGCGCCTCGACGGCCAGGCGGCCGAGCGGGTGCATGCACTGATCATGGCCACCTGCCACGACGCGCCGGCGATGACGCCCGACCAGCGGCTGCTGATCGACATCGACCTGGCGGTGCTCGGCGCTTCGCCGGAACGCTTCGCGGCCTACGACGAAGACGTTCGCCAGGAATACGGCTGGGTGCCGAGCGCGTTGTACCGGACCAAGCGCCGCGAGGTGCTGGCGCGCTTTCTGCAGCGCCCACGCCTCTACGAAACCGATGTGGCGTTCGATGAGCTTGAAGCGCAGGCCCGGCGCAACCTGACTGCGGCGATTTCGCAGCTCGGCGAGTAAGCCTGCACCACCTCATTCGTCTTCGCAGACGCCGCAGCCGCCCCGCATCGCTACGCGACTTCGTAGTTGCAGAGACCGTCGGCGCACGGTGCGAATTTGCTGGTCAGCTGTGCTTTCCAGCGTGTCCTGAATTGGCCGATTCCGTTTCCAAGGCGTCCGCCCTACGCTTCAGCACACCCTCCACCCCGCTGCTGAACGCCATGACCACCACCTCGCTGAACCCCAGCTGCCAACTCAACCCGCCTCCCGCTTCGAGCTGGCTCCACCGCCTGAGCGAATACCTGTTTGCCCCATCGATCCGCGACCTCGACGCCGCCACGCTCAAGGACATCGGGGCCAGYGATGAAGCGCGCGCCCAGGCCGAACTGCGCAGCGCCTATCGCCAATGGTTTTCGCCTAGCCGCTTGCAAGGCTTCTAAGGCACGCCCCTAAGCCATCAAGCGCAGGATGTCGTGGTAGTTCACCGGCTTGACCAGGTGCTCGTCGAAGCCCGCCTCGGCCGTCGCCTTGCGGTCGCTTTCCTGGCCGTAGCCCGTCGTGGCGATCAGGCGCAGGTGCCGCGTCGACGGCAAGGCCCGCAGCCGGCGCGCCACTTCGTAGCCGGACATGTCCGGCAGCCCGATGTCCAGCAGCACGGTGCTGATCCGCTCGCGCTCAGCGATGCTCAGCGCTTCGGCGCCACTGCGCGCCAGCAGCACGTCCTGACCCGACATCTGGAGCAGCAGCGCCAGGCTGTTGGCCGCGTCTTCGTTGTCGTCGACCAGCAGCACCTTCCCGCCTTTGACCGGGTGCGCCACCACGCTCGCCCCATCGACGGGCTGTGACGCCTGTTGCGACAGCGGCAGCGTGATCGTGAACCGGGCCCCCTTGCCCGCGCCGGCACTGGACACCACCACGGTCCCGCCATGCAGATCGACGATCTTGCGAACCAGCGTCAGGCCGACCCCCAGGCCGCCGCCTGACCGGTCCAGCGAACGAGGGCCCTGCACGAAGGGGTCGAACGCGCGCTGCATCAAGGACTCGGACATCCCGATCCCGTTGTCGCTGACCTCGATCCGGACAACGGCCCGCTCACGTGCCACACACAACTCGATGTGACCGTTCTGCGGTGTGTACTTGGCAGCGTTCGTCAGCAGATTGACGATCACCTGGGTCAGGCGCACCGAGTCGCCGTTGATGAAGGCGGGCTGCGGCGCCAGCTTCAGTTCGTGGGTGTGGCCATAGCCTTCCAGCGTCGCCCGCATCGAATCGAAGGCCACCTGAACGAGCGTGTTCATCTCCAGCGGGGCGCGCTGCAGCTCGATCTTGCCGGTGGTGATCCGGCTGACATCGAGCAGGTCGTCGACGAGCCGCGTGAGGTGGTTGATCTGCCGGCCGATCAGGTCGGCGCACTGCTCGGTCTGTTGCTGACCGAGCGGCGACTTGAGGATGCTGACGGCGTTCTGGATYGGCGCCAGGGGGTTGCGCAGCTCGTGCGAAAGCATCGCGATGAATTCGAGGACACGCTTGCCCTCGGACTCGAGCTCTGCGACCCGCTGCTGCTCGGTCATGTCGCGCAGGATGTGAACGAACCCCTGCAGCTTTCCCGCCGGGTCGCGCAAGGCGTTGATGGTCACGTCGGCCCACAGCCGGCTGCCGTCGGCCCGGCTCTTCCAGCCTTCGGATTGGTAGACACCGCCATGTGCAGCCGCGCTGCGCTCGGCCTCGGGCTTGCCGGCTTCGCGGTCTTCAGGCAGGTACAGCATCGCCACATCCCGGCCGATCGCCTCTTCCTGCGTGAAGCCCAGCACCTCGTGCGCCGCCGAGTTCCACGAGCGGATGATGCCCACCTCGTCCAGCAGGATCATCGCGTGATCCTTCACGCCTTCGACGATGAGCCGCAGTCGCTCTTCGCGTTCCTTGAGTTGCTGCTCGTGCTGGCGACGTTCGGTCAGGTCGCGGGTGACCTTCGAAAAGCCGACCAGCTCGCCCTGCTCGTCGCGTACCGCGGTGATGACCACATTGGCCCAGATCAGCGACCCGTCCTTGCGCACGCGCCAGCCTTCGTCCTCGAAGCGGCCGAGCTCCCGCGCCAGCCGAAGCTCCTCTTGCGGCCACCGCCTGTCGATCGCGTCCTGCGGATAGAAGATGGAGAACGGGCGGCCGATCACCTCGCTGGCCGAGTACCCCTTGATGCGCTGCGCACCGGGGTTCCAGCTGGCGACGATGCCCTGTGGGTCGAGCATGAAGATCGCATAGTCCTGAACGCTCTCCACCAGCAGCCTCAGGTGGCGCTCGCTCTCGGCCACGCGCTGCTCGTTCTTCCTGCGTTCGGTCAGGTCCCGGGTGACCTTGGAGAAACCCAGCAGCGCGCCCGCATCGTCGCGCAGCGGCGAAATGACGACGTTGGCCCAGAAGCGCGTCCCGTCCTTGCGGAGCCGCCACCCTTCGTCTTCGAACCGGCCCTCGGCGAGCGCACGGCGCAACTCCTCCTGCGGCCAGCCGGAGTCGATGGCAGAGGCCTCGTAGAACATGGAGAAATGCTGGCCGATGGCCTCCGAGGGGCTGTAGCCTTTGATGCGCTGTGCGCCTTGGTTCCACGAGGAGATGTAGCCATCGGGCGAAAGCATGAAGATCGCGTAATCGTGGACGCTGTCGACCAGCCGCCGGAACACCTCGCCGCTGGGATCGGCCGGGACGCGTTGGGCGGAAGTGGTCATTGGGAGCCTCGGTTGGAGCGCATGCGCCCTTTGCTGCAGCAACACCACCGGGGCGGGCTGCGTGAGCCGACAGACGTGCCGACACGACGCCGTGGGGTCTGCGCTGTGGGGGCAAGGTCCCCCAGGCTTTCAGGCTGCCATCAGGAAAAACTTACCTGTTGCGAGAACGGCTTTCCGACAGATACGGCTACTGCCAGCCATCCCGCCCGGGACAAGGGGTTGAAAAGCAAGCCCTGTGCCGGAGGCCGATTCATGGCCCGCACCCGGAGCGCCGGCGTCACCCGCGCCGCCGTCAAGCCCGGAACTGGGCCCAAAACCAAGCCCACTTCGCCCTATCACGC
>NZ_JBFUGE010000071.1:0-18664 GCF_056403075.1 Ideonella sp. P3_A4
CTCACACGCAGCGGCAGCGTGTTCACGAAGAACCCGATCAGGTCATTGACCGCATGCTGGTTGCGCCCGGCGAATGCGGAGCCCACCAGCATGTCCGCCTGCCCCGTGTACCGATGGAGCAGCGTCTGGAATGCCGCCAGCAGCGTCATGAACGGCGTAACCTCGGCCTGCTGGCTGAAGCTCTTCAGGCCATCGACCAGAAGCCGTGGCAGGTAGAAGCGGTGGAGTGCGCCGCGGTACGTCAGCTTCGGCTGCCGGGGCCGGTCCGTCGGCAGCTGAATGACCGGCAACTCACCGGCCAGCTGCTGCTTCCAGTAAGCCAGCGGCTCGTCGACCCGCTTGCCGCGCAGCCATTGCTGCTCCCACACACAGTAGTCTGCGTATTGCACAGACAACGCCGGCAACGAAGCGGGCTCGCCTCGCGCGAAGTCGGCGTAGAGGGTGGCCAGTTCCTGCGTGAACAGCTTGAACGACCAGGCATCCGAAATGATGTGGTGGATGTCCAGCGCCAGCGTGTGGTCGTGTTCGCTCTTGCGCAGAAGCGTGACACGGAACAGCGGCCCCGCCGCGAGATCGATTGGCTGCTGAGCCAACGCCTGTGCGCGCTGCAAAGCCAGCTCGTCCAGCGACTGGCCGTCTCGCGGCTCGATCTCAATGACGGGCAACTGGATTGGCCAAAACGGCTGCACCACCTGATAGGGCCGACCCTGCTCGTGCAGGAAGATCGTCCTCAACGCCTCGTGCCGCCGCACGATTTCATTGATCGCGGCCTCCAGCAGGTCGACTCGCAACACCCCGCTCAGCTGCAGGGCCGTCGAGATGATGTACATCGTGCTGCCCGGCTCGAGTTGATCGAGCAGCCACAGCCGGGCCTGCGCGTAAGACAGCGGAAGCCGTTGCGGCCGCGGCCCGGCAGCAAGCACCGGTTCGTCGTTGATGGCCGCACTGGCCGACGCACTGACGGCCGGCTTGGCCTCTTGCAGCAGGCGCGCCAGCTGCTTGCGTTTGTCCGCGAGCGAAATCGACTGGTTCATCGTTGCCCCTCGGAAACCGACAACATCTCGTCGAGCAGCGCATTGACCTCTGCATCGGACATCGCGTCGACGCGCGACGCCACGTCGGCATCAGCGTCCACGCGCTCGTTCGCCGTCAACTGCCGTACCAGCTCGTCCGACAGCGCCCGGATCGATGTCTCCATCAGCATCGAGAGCGGGATGACGATCCTCAGGTCGCGCTCGATCACGCTGCGCAGCTCGGCCGCCGCGAGCGAGTCCAGCCCGGTCTTCACCAGCGAGTGATGGACATCGACGTGGACGAAGCCCGGTCTGGCCGCCCGCAGCGTGCGGATCAGGTACGACTCCACCTGCGAGCGGCACTCTTCTGYGTCCAGCTCGTGAAAGCGCTGGAAGAAGCCCGCGCCGTTCAGTGCCGGCTGCTTCGGTGAAACAGCGAACGTCGCTTGATGGACGACCTTGAAGTCACCGCTCTCATAGCGTTGCCTGCAGGCGGCGCGCTGGATCTTTCCGCTGGAGGTCTTGCTGATGTCACCCTCGCGGATGAGGACGATGGCGTGCAACGACAGTTCATGCTCACCCGCGACGGCCTGGAAGATGTCCTCGATGAGCCGATCGAGATCCACGTCCGCATGACGGCGCTTGATCTCCTGGACGACGACGACGCGCTCTTCACCGTTGTCGCGCACCGAGAAGGCCGCCGCGCAAGAGGGGCGCAACGAGGGGTGCACGCACTCCACCGTTCGCTCCAGGTCCTGCGGATAGTGGTTGCGCCCGCGCACGATGATGAGGTCCTTCATCCGGCCCGTGATGTAGAGCTCGTTGTCGTGCAAGAACCCCAGGTCGCCGGTGCGCAGGAAGGGGCCCTCGCCGGTGTCTGCGAGCACCGCCTGGAACGTGGCCGCCGATTCCTCCGGGCGCTGCCAGTAACCCTGCGCGACGCTCGGGCCCTTGACCCATATCTCGCCGATCTGGTCGGGGCGGCAGCGGGTGCGCACGTCCGGTTGGACGATGACCACTTCCTGGTCGCTTGCGGTCGAGCCGCAGCACACGACCTCTTGTGCATCGGGCCCGGCCACCGGCGCTTGCGCGACGCGATGCTGTTCAAGCGCACTCTTGTAGAGCGTCTGTGCCTGGGGCCCCTCGGCGGACCTGCTGCTGGTCGTCACGAACAGGGTGCCCTCTGCCAACCCATAGCCGCCTCGGAACGCACTGATGTTGAAGCCACTGGGCGAGAACGCTTGGGCGAAGTTCCTCAAGGTCCCGACCAGGATCGGCTCGGCGCCGTTCATCACCGTCTCGACGCAGCTCAGCTCCAGATCGCGGCGCTGCTCGGGTGTCACCTTCGACACGCAAAGATCGAAGGCGAAGTTCGGCGCACAGGTGGTCGTCCCGCGGTGGTCGGACAGGGCCTTGAGCCAGCGGTACGGCTTTTCGATGAACGCCGCCGGCGAGATCAGCACGGCCGGGTAGCCCACGTACAGCGGTTGCAAGACACCGGCGATCAGCCCCATGTCGTGGAAGTGAGGCAGCCACGAAACACCGACGCTGCGGCTCGAATGCCCCCAGCGGTCCTGCAGGCACTGCAAGTTGTGGATGAGGTTGCCGTGCGAAACCATGACGCCCTTTGGCGTCCCGGTGGAGCCCGAGGTGTATTGCAGGAAAGCCAGCGCGCTGCCATCGAGCGTAGGGGCTTGCCAGCGGGCCTCGTGCTGAGGTTCCAGCGCGTCGGTGGCGATCCAGCGCAGCTGCTTTAGCTCGGGCGCATCGGCCGACTGGGCGCGTATCGGTTCGCTCAGCTCCTGCGTGCTCAGGGCCACGACGGCCTGGCAATCGTTGACGATCGCCTGCAGGCGGGCGAAGCCGCGGTTGATGCGAGGCGGATAAGCGGGAACAGCGATGACCCCGGCGTAAAGGCAGCCGAAGAAGGCCGCAATGAATTCCAGCCCCGGCGGATACAACAAGATGGCCCGGTCACCGACCTGGCTCGTCGACCGGATGGTCGCCGCGATGCCGCGGGCACGCCGATCCAGCTCGCCATAGGTGATGCGAATCTCGTCGGCCGGCTCATCGCCCTTTCGGTAGATGTAGGCGATCTGTTCCGGTTGCTCGTGCGCACGCTGCCGCAGCAGGTCGCACAGCGTGCGATGTTCTTTGCTCATCTGGTTTCCCTGAGGTGCACTGCTCATACACCGAGCCGTGTCTTCACTTCGGCGAAGAAGTCGATGTGGCGGTAGTCCTTCAACTGCTCGTCGTAGTCGCAGTACTGATTGACGAACTCGAGCAGGCGGGCGCGAACCGCTGGCGCAGCCAGCCCATGGATCAGCGCCTCGATGTCTTCGATGTGCCGGAGGAACCGCGCCAGGACCTCTGGCAGCCTCGTCGTCAACCGGATGGCACCACCCACCAGATCGATGCCACCCTCGGTGCGCAGGAAGTTGAACAAGACCTGCGACGACACAGCGTCGTAGTTGGGCTTGGGAATGCCCTCGACCGCATACCGCAGCAGGCGCTCGGCCAGGATGAACTCGAACGTCATCCGCGCCTCGCGCCCCGTGACCCCGGCTTCGCGCAGGCACACCAGCATCGCGGAGACGTCGACCCGCAGCTCCTCGAGCCCTGCCAGCGGCTTGATGGCCTTCAGTGGCAGGTACTCCGGTAACGGCAGATTCCCCTGCCGGTGGTGATACTCGTGCAACCACACCCAGTTGCTCGACGCGCGCTCGATGTCCGTGCGCGAGATGCCGTCGAGCAGCGGGAAACTGCCCGGTCGCATGACGTGCTTGATCAGCTTCTGCGTGATCCGGTTGTGTCTCTCGACGAACTTGTCGATGAAGTAGAAGATCAGGTCGTCCTTCTCCTGAACCTTGTCGACGTGGTTCTCGGGAAACAGGGCCACCACGACACGCGCCGTGAAGCCATTCGTCATCTGTTCGATGGTGACGGGCGTGGTGTTGCTCTCGTAGGTCGCCGCGATCTGCTCGCTGACATTCAGCGGCTTGTAGCGCAACATGTCCAGGCTCAGCGAGGGGAAATAGCTGGCATCGAACAGCGAGAACACATAACGGTCGCGCTGCTCGTTGATATGTGCCTTGGTGTGACGCAGGCGCGGCGGAGACTGATGGTCCCGCGTGTCCTCGATGAACCGTTGAACGATCGGCTCACGGTTGAGAACGCGATTTCGCTTGAGGGTATCGGCGAGCCCTCGCAAATATGAAGGCTCCGCGAATCTCTCTCGCGGCCCAATGGATTGGCGCAAGCGATCGACCTCGACGAATACTTCGTCACAGGCATGCGGCAGCTTGAACGGTACGTTCGACACGATCTTTCCTCGTTGATTTCGCAGCGCGTTCAGCGCTTGGACATGGCACCTTGTTGGGTGCGCTGCGATGCGGAACGGCGACTGTAGGGCGGCACGAAAGCCACAGGAACTACGACGTTGCGTACCGACCTTGAACCACTTCGTCGACCTTCGTGAACACTCGTGTATCGAGCGTCGCAGAAGGGCCTGAAGACCCTCGTCCCGCTAGGGAAACGACGCAGCGCGCGCATATCGATATGCGAAGTAACGCGCTAGCTTGTTGCTGCTGAAAACCGAGCCGTTGAAGATACACAGAGGGTTCATGACGAATGTCCAGTCTTGCCTTTCGATTCATCGTATCTGCGTGCCTGCGCTTTGGCATCGTCCTGCCAAAGACTGTGACCAGCTTCTCCCGATCCGATGACGACGCGTGGACCGTTTCCTGACCTAAGCCCCTGACCCGATCCGTGTCTTCGGGCGAAGCGCGCGAGTCACCGCGATCGCATCGCGTGGCGTCGTCGCATCGAAGAAATCGGACGCTGCGTGTGATCGACTGACGCAATTTGTCAGACCTGGCCACGGTCTCGGTGGACGAGTGCCGATGCAATCCCCAAGGTCAGGTCTTCGTGTCCCCAGAATCGGCCATCAATGCAGCGGAGCCAACGGCGAAGATGCCGGAACTTTTCGATCGGCACCTCGACCGAATCACCGACGAAAAATGGCAAAGGGAGATCGATGTCGGCAACTCTAGAAAGCGGGCCCATAGCGTTCGGCCCGTTCGTCCTCGACGTGTCGAACGCGCAGCTGGTTCGCGTTGCGACGGTGGTTCCTCTGTCGCCGCGACCCTTTGGGCTGCTGTGTTTCCTGGTGCAACATCCCGGCCGCCTGATCGCAAGAGACGAAATACTCGACGCGGTCTGGGGTCATCGGCACGTCAGTGACTCCGTGCTCAAGAACGCGGTCAACACCTTGCGTGGCGCCTTGCAGGATGACCCCAAGAACCCTCAGTGGATCGAGACGGTCCCGCGCCGCGGCTACCGCTTCATCGGGTCGGTCGCTGCGGCGATGGCCCCCGTGCGACCGGAGCGCACGGCGGGCTCGGAGCATTCGGCCGGCAGCAACGTTCCCAGAGTGCTCGGCGTTCTCCATGGTCGTGCCGACACACTGGCTGCCACGCTCGGGCTGCTCCAGCAGAACCAGTGCGTAACGCTCTGCGGCACCGGCGGTGTCGGCAAGACCCGGCTGGCGCTGGCCATCGCGCACGAGTGGCAAGTTCGTGCGCCCGATGGCGTCTGGTGGCTTTCGCTCGAAGCACTCACCGACGGCGACGGCTTGCGTGCCTTGACTGCACGCACGCTCGGGTTGGGTGAAACCGAGGCAGCCACATCAGAACGTCTTTCAGCTGCATTGCGCGGACACGAGGCCATGCTGGTCTTCGACAACGCCGAACATCTTCTGCCCGAACTCTCCCAGTTGGTCAGAAGCCTCTTGAGCGAAGCGGTCAGCGTCAAAGTGCTGGTGACTTCGCGCGAGCCTCTGCACATCCGCGGTGAGCGCGTGTGTCGCGTCGAGCCACTGGCTTCCAAGCGTCGTTCAGACGACGCCGATGAGCCCCTGCCACCGGCGGTGGCGCTGTTTCTCGAACGGGTCCATGCGATCGATCCCAGCCTTGTGCCGGATTCGAGCGAGCTCGCCGAAGTCGAAGAGGTGTGCGATGCACTCGATGGCCTTCCGCTGGCGCTGGAGCTGGCAGCCGCGCGCGTCCCTTTGCTCGGCATCAAGGGCGTCGGCAACCAGATGTGCGATCGCCTCAACCTGTTGACGCGAAACCTGCGGGATTCTTCGCCCCGGCATCGCACCCTGCGCGATGCGCTGGAGTGGAGTCACGGCTTGCTCAGCGCCACCGAGCGCGTGGTGTTCCGGCGGCTTGGTGTGTTCAGTGGCAGTTTTTCTCTGGCGGCTGCTCAAGCGGTCGCGGCCGGAGAAGATCTGAGCCCGTGGGAGGTGGTCGACGCRATCGACGCGCTGGCCGAAAAGTCACTGCTGACGCGCGAGCCCTCCGTGTCGACCAGTGGCTGGTGTCTGGTGGCGGAGTCGGCAACCAAATCGCCCGTCTTCGGTGGCGAAGTCGGGCGCCGCATGCGAATGCTTGAAACGGTGCGCGCCTTCGCCTTGGATGAGCTGGCTGCCCATGGCGACGACCCGCACGCGCGCGTGAAGCATCTGCACTGGGTCTTGTCGCACTTCCGGCAGGTAGACGCGGCTCAGTGGGACATCCCGACGCTGGAGCTGTTGCAACTGCTGTCCCCTGATGCAGACAATCTTCGCGCCGCATTGCGCTTCGCCCAGGCTGAACCATCGATGCACGAAGACTTCGTCGAGCTCGTGGGGCTCGCTGTGCAGTTCTGGCACCGTGCCTGCCTTTGGGCCGAGGCAGGGAGATGGTGCAAGGCAGCGTGGGACCTTGCGTCGTCAACAACGCCTCCGGCCGTGAAAGCGCGGCTGTTGCAGGCTGAAGTGCTGCTGTTCATCCACGGCATTCGGGTGGACCGTGTCGCGGCACTGCGCACCGCTGAAGACGCGTGCACGCTTCACTGCAAGCTGCGCGATCCCTTTTCGCTGTACTACAGCCTCTACCAGCTGTGCTGCCTGAAGGCGCGGGTCGGCGCGGATGATGGGTTCACCGCACTGCTCGAAGAGATGCGCGAGGTCGAAGAGCCACGCTGGAGCCTGCAGCGGCGGGCCATTGGGCGCATGGCAGTGGCCATCGCGGCCAAGGCCATCGGAGACATGACGACGTTTCATGAGTCATGCAAGCACGAGTTGGCCATCTCGCGCGCGATCGGCGACCGCTCCTATGAATGGACGTTGACCCGGATGGTCGCCATGATGGAGTTCGAGGCGGGCCGGGTGACCGAGGCCCGGGCCTTGCTGGAGCCGGCAGTGGCCGAGATGAACGCAGCCGGCCGCTCGGGCGAGCACGCGCCGGTGATCGCGTTGCTCTGCTCGTTGTGCATCGTGTCGGGCGACATGGCCCGGGCCGTCCCCTTGCTGCGCCAGACCCTGAAGCTCTTGCAGACAGACGGCCTGCTTCATTGGATGGCGTCGGTCCTGCCGATGGTGGCGGCAGCGCAGCAGCGAATGGAAGACGCCGCCATGCTGTACGGCTGGGTGGCGGCTCGCTCCAAGCCACCACCGAACCAGTGGAGCGCAATCGGAAAGCGCCTCTACGAAGACTGCCGCCGGCTGCTGCGCGCAGCATTCGACGAGACCCGGCTCCAGCAATTGGCAGACAGCGGCACAGCGCTCGACAACGACAGCGCACTCGGGCTGCTGCTGGGTCGCGCACTCACCAGGCCGACATTGGCTGAGGTCGCGGAAGCGTGTTTGACTTGAAGGGCGCCGGCGGCAGGACGCTTACTTCGGCCGTCCGCCGGCGTTTTAGGTGCTCCGCGAAGGGCGTCCAGCCAACCGGTAGCCCAGCACCCCGCCCGCCATCAAACAGACGAGCGTGAAGCCAAGGGCCACCATGAAAGCGTCCCCGATGTCCGAGTCCGACTTGATGTAGCGGGGCCCGTACCAGAGTGCGAACAGCTCGACCAGGCCGTACGATTGGGTTGACACTCCCTCGCGAGTTCCTGGTCAAGCTGTCCAGAGCGCGCAAAGCGCATCAGCGCCTCGTGAGGATCAGTCGATCCCCAACCTCCACAGTCAAAGAGTGGTCATCTCGCAAGGCGATCCCCCACTCGTGCTCAATCAGTGAGATCGCAACGCGCAAGCGTTCTGCCGCATTGGGCTCGAAGCAGGTCAAGCGGACCCGATGAAGCGTTTCTCCACGGCTCTTGAGCTTCGCCGCGATCCCATTGAAATCCCTGTCATGGGTCACGAGCACCAAGCCCTCTCGAGCGCAGAACGCTGCCACTTCGGGATCCTTGCTGTCGGGCAGCATGCAGTCGCGAAGCCGCCGAAGATCATGACCGCTTTGCAGGATGGCCTCGCCGGCAGAGTCTTGGACGTTGTGGTCCGTAAAGAACGGGATGCCGGTCCCTGGAGGCATTTACGCTGCTTTCTTGTACTCCAGTGCGGCTCGCACGTCTTCAGCAGTTAGGTCCGGGTACTCCTTGAGGATCTGCTGAACGGAATAGCCGGCCTGGTGAAAGCTCTTTATCACCTTGACCGGAATTCGTGTGCCTGCGATCACTGGTGCGCTCTGGCTGACTAGCCTTCGGACTTCGACGTGCCCGACTTGCTCTGAACTGCGCGCGCCGAGTCGCCTGACTTCGTCGGGCAACTTCGACATGACTTCTTCGAGATCGATCGCCGGGATGACGTACTGCCTGCTGGCAACTTGCTGGGGCAGATTGGTGCCCGGCTCCACCCATACGACGCGCTTGTTCAGCACATACAGCTTCACCCCGGTCCAAATGTTTCGCCCTGGCTCGGCCAGGCGCTTCTTCACATCCCGCAGGTGCTGGACAGAAATGCCGTGCGTGTTTCGCAGCACGGCCAAGATCCTCAGGCCTCTCAAGTCGGCGAACGAATAGACGGCACCAAACCCGTCGCCTCCCCTGCTGATGCTAGGGCGGAAGAAGTCTGTTCGGTCCCAATACTGAAGCTGGCCGATCCGAAGACCAGTCAAGTGCGAGACCTGCTCGTCACTGAATGCTGCAAGGACGCTGTTGCCCATGCCTTTCCTCACATCCGCAATTGCGGACATCCTATCGGGCAGCCTAAGCCCTCGATGCTCTCGCAGCAAGCCATTTGAGTCATTTGAGTCACGCGTGCCACCCGATGTGCAGGCGCCTGGGTGGGGAAACGCATGACGCCGCCTTTTCGCGGCGGTCCCCCGGTGCAATGGCTCAATGTCCCGCCCGGCCGCTCGAATTCGGCAGGCAATCCAACTCGCAGTGTGTTGTTCGGAAAGGAGGGACGGAAGGCGGTTAGGAAAGAAAAACGGGGCGCAAGGCCCCGTGTTTTCTGTTCTTCTGGCGGAAAGGGAGGGATTCGAACCCTCGGTACTGGAGAACCAGTACGCCGGATTTCGAATCCGGTGCATTCGACCACTCTGCCACCTTTCCTGAACTCTCTGGCACCCGTGGTCACATGGGTGAAGCCGCGTATTCTAGCCCAGATCCGGGGCCTCACTCGTAGAGCGCGGCTCGGTCGTCGTCGGCACGCATCAGCGCCAGCAGCTCGTCGGCGGCCGGCAGGCGCGCCGAGCCGTCGCTGCCTTCGAGCAGCAGGTCGGCCAACTCGCGCTTGTCGCGGTGCAGCGTGAGGATCTTTTCTTCCAGCGTGCCCTGGTTGACCAGGCGGTAGACCGTGACCGGGCGCAGCTGGCCGATGCGGTGAGCGCGGCCGCTGGCCTGGTCTTCGGCGGCCGGGTTCCACCAGGGGTCGGCGATGACCACGTAGTCGGCCACGGTCAGGTTCAGGCCGAAACCGCCGGCCTTCAGGCTGATCAGGAACAGCTCGCCCTCGCCGGCCTGGAAGGCGTCGACGCGCTTCATGCGTTCGGCTGCCGGGGTGCTGCCGTCGAGGTACTGGTAGGGGATGCCGGCCGCATCGAGCGGCTCGCGCAGCAGCGTCAGGAAGTCGACGAACTGGCTGAAGACCAGCGCCTTGTGGCCGTTGGCGACCAGCTCAGTCGCGAGCTCGGCAAAGGCCTGCACCTTGGCGCCCTTGGCGCTCAGATGCGGGCTGACCAGACGCGGGTCGCAAGCCGCGCGGCGCAGGCGTGTCAGGCCGGCGAGCACGTTCAGCTGCGCCTGGCCGGGGGCATCGCCTTCCATCGCGCGCTCGGCGGCGATCAGCGCGTCGCGCCGCAGCGCTTCGTAGTGCGCTGCTTCGGTTTCGTCGGCTTGCACACGCAAGACCAGCTCGGTGCGTGGCGGCAGGTCGTCCAGCACCTGGGCCTTGGTCCGGCRCAGCACGAAAGGCGCGATCAGGCGGCGCAACTGTTTCTGCGCATGCTTGTCGCGCTGGCGTTCGATCGGCCCGGCGAAGCGCTCAGCAAAGCGCGCGGCGCTGCCGAGCAGGCCGGGGTTGCAGGCGCGCATGATCGACCACAGTTCGCCGAGCCGGTTCTCCACTGGCGTGCCAGACAATGCGAGGCGAAAGCCCGCCTTCAGCGCGAACACCGCCTGGCTGCGCTTGGCTGCGGCGTTCTTGACCGCTTGCGCTTCGTCGAGCACCAGCGTGCCCCACTCGCGCTTGGCAAACGCCTCAGCATCGATCTGCAGCAGCGGGTACGACACCAGCAGCAGCGTGCCGGCGCGCGCCTCGTCGATCAGGCGCTCGCGCTCACCGGGCGGGCCGCCTTCGGCGTAGACCTGCACGTTGAGCGATGGCGCAAAGCGCATCGCTTCGGCKCGCCAGTTGCCGACCAAGGATGTGGGCGCGACGACCAGCGCCGGCCCCTGCGCGGCACGCGCCAATAGCACGCCCAGCGCCTGCAGCGTCTTGCCCAAGCCCATGTCGTCGGCCAGGCAAGCGCCCAGGCCGGCGTGCGACAGGCGCATCGCCCATTCGAAGCCCTCTTCCTGGTACGGCCGCAGCGTGGCCTGCAGGTTGGTGGGCAGCTTGGGCACCAGGTTGCGCGCTTCGTCCAGCCGCTGCAAGCGCGCTGCGAACTCGCTGTCGAACTCGACCTGCGCGCCTTCGAGCGCTTGCTGCAGCCACGGCGCGGCGACTGTCGGGATGCGCAGGGCCGTCAGCGTGGTGTTGGCGCGTTGGGCCTCGGCCACTGCGGCCAAGTCGCCCAGGCGCTCGCGCAACTCTTGCGTCAGTGCGAGGTAGCGGCCCTCGCCCAAGGGAATGAAACGGTTCTTCGCTGCGGCGGCGCCCATGAGCTGCTGCAGGCCGAGCACCAGGCTTTCGTCGACCTTCAACTCGCCCTGCACAGCCAGCCATTCCTGCTTCGTGTGCACGTTCAGCGCCAGCTGGTTCAGCCCGGCAGTCTCGACGCGCATGGCGCGGCCTTGCGGCCAGTCCAGGGTGACCGCACCAGCCAGGCGGTACAAGGCCTCGACCACCGCGAGCGCGGCATCGGTCTCGTCGATGTGCCACTCGCACGGCGCCCCCGGCGCGGGCGTCGGCAGCATCGGGCAGTCGTCGAGCACAGCTTCGAGGTTCGCCTGCTCACTGGCCAGATCGCGTTGCACGCCCAGCGTCTCGCCGCGCAGCGTGGCCACGACCCGCGCGCGCCCGCTGCCGGGCACGAGGCGCGGGCCTTCGGCGCGGTAGTCGACACCGAACGGCGCCGCCACGATGCGCACTTGCAGGCCGGTGCCGACGGGTGTCAGCTCGGCCCGCAGGCGCGCGTCGGCGGGCAACTCGCGCGCGGCTTGTGCGGTCGCGCTGTCGTCGGCGTGGATGCGGAAGTGCGTACCCAGACCGGCGAGCACTTGCTGCAATTGGGCCGCCCCTTCGCGCGGGATCTCCAGGCCTCTCGGGCCCAGCAGCTGCGCGACACGCTTTTGCGCCGGCGTCAGTCGCACGAGCTGTGCCCGCTGCGGTGACTCACGCAACACGCAGATCAGGCGCAGCGCATCGAGCTCTTTCTGCTCGGCGGCGCTGCCGGCCCAGCGCGGCGCGGCGGCGTCGTGGCCGATGTTCATCTGCGGCAGCATGCGCACACGCAGCATGTCGCCCTCTTGCACCACGTCGAGTTCAGGGCCGGCTTCTGTCAGCTCGACGATCTGCTCGGGTGTTTCGGTGAAGGCCACGGCCGGATGGCCCACCAGCGCCACCACAGCGGCGGCCAGGTCCAAACGATGCGCGCGGCCATAGGCTTCTTGGCGGATCGTGCGCGCGACGGCCGCGTCATAGGGCGCCAGCGCTTCGGCGCTCTGCTGAAGGCGCGAGATCGACGCCTCCTTCGGCTTGCCCCAGCCACGGGCGCCCTGCTTCTGATCATGCGGGACCAGGTCGAGCACGCGGCCATCGGCGTCGACATCGAGCAGCCACAGCAGGCGGGTCGGCGCCGCTTCTGTCGCTGCAGGCGTGGTGCCATCGGCCGTCGGCTGCAGCACGGCGCCAAGTGCGGCCAGTGCGGCCTGCCACGGCTCTTGCGTGCCGGGCACGAAGAACCAGGCGGGCGCGCGTTCACCGGCCAGCACCTGCATCGCCGCGTCGAACTCGGCTTCGAGCCGGGTCAATCCGGCAGCGCGCAGCTTGTCTTTCAAACGCGCGGCCGCATCGGCCTCGGCCGGCAACAGTGGCTCGGGCATGGCGCCTTGCTTCAACCACGCACGCATCTGCCAACGCCAGTAGTCCAGCGGCGAGACATGCTTGGGCGTGGTGTAGCGAGCGGGCTGGAAAGGCTGCAACTGGCGCGGCGCTTCACCTTGCTGGATCAGGATCGCCAGTGCGGCGAAGCCGAACGGGCCATCGAGCACCGGCTCGCGTTTGCCGCCTTCGGCCAGCGCGTACTTCAGCGCCTTAGCGTCAGCGGCCGGCGTGTATTGCGCCAGCAAGCACAGCACATAGGCCATGCCGAGCGTGGGCGGCAGCAACTCTCGGCGCTTGCCAGTGGCCTGGCGCAAGGTGTTGAGGGCCGCGTCGAAGCCGGCTTCGGCCTCGGCCCAGCGGCCGGCCTGCGCGGCAATCGCGGCCTGGTAGGCGGCGCGCACGGCCAGGTGCTCGACCGGGACCGGTGCATCGTCAGCCGAGGCGGGCTCGCCGAGATGCATCAGCGTCGCCAAGCGCGTGGTGTCACTGGTGGCGAGCAGGTAGTCGCCATAGGCCCAACGCAGCAGTTCAGCACCACGGTCGTCCGCGTGGCTGCGTGCGAGCAGCTTCTCGGTCCAGGCCTGCAGGTCCCAGGCTTCAGGCGGCAGCCAGACGGCGACCCACTCTTGCCACGCACGCTGCAGTTGCGCGCGTTGCCAATGCGGATGCAGGCGCTCGAACAGCGCGTCGTCCAGGCAAGGCGCGAGGGCGGGCTCGATCAGCGTGTCGGCCTGCACGCCCCAGGGCATGCGCTTGTCCAGCGCCTGCAGCTCATCGGGCGACGCACCGCTCAGCAGTTCCAGCCGCACCAGCGCGAGACTGGCCTCGATGCTGGGCATGCGCTCGCCGGTGATGCGGCCGGCAGCGGCCAGCGCGGGGTAGCCGTCGGCACGCGCCAATGCGCCTCGCAGCAGCGGCGTCTCAGCGCGGCGCAGCAGGCGTTCGTAGACCACGGGCAACGCGGGCGTCACCACGCTCCAGAAGCCAGGCTTGCGTTCGCTGGCTTCGATCCAGCCGGCCTGCTGCAGCGATTGCAAACCGGTGCGAACGCTGTCCAGCGTCGGCCGCACGGTGGCGACCTCGCGCACGCCCGGTGCGGCCAACARCTCGGTCACCCAGTCACGCGGACGCGGCGCCGCGCCCAATGCGAGCGCGGCCAGCAGGTCGCGCTCGATCGTCGTCAGAGCATCGAGGCGGCTGCGCAGTTCAGCGCCGTCGGTGAACTCGACCGTCACGCGGCCTTCAGCACCGCTTGGCCACCCAGGTACGGGCGCAGGGCTTCGGGCACGTCGATACCGCCGTCGGCGCGCTGGTAGTTCTCAAGCACTGCCACCAGCGTGCGGCCGACTGCCAGGCCCGAACCGTTCAGCGTATGCACCAGCTCAGGCTTGCCTTGCGCATTCTTGAAGCGCGTGCCCATGCGGCGGGCCTGGAAGGCGCCCATGTTCGAGCACGAGCTGATCTCGCGGTAGGTGTTTTGCGCCGGCAGCCAGACTTCGAGGTCGTAGGTCTTGGTCGAGCCGAAGCCCATGTCGCCGGTGCACAGCAGCACCACGCGGTACGGCAGGCCGAGCTTTTGCAGAATGACTTCGGCGTGGCCCGTCATTTCCTCCAGCGCAGCCATGCTGTGCTCGGGATGTTCGATGCGCACCATCTCGACCTTGTCGAACTGGTGCTGGCGGATCATGCCGCGCGTGTCGCGCCCAGCCGAGCCGGCCTCCGAGCGGAAGCAGGGGCTGTGCGCCGTCAGCTTGATCGGCAGCTTGTCGGCTTGCAGCATCTCGCCGCGCACGGTGTTGGTCAGCGAGATTTCCGAGGTCGAGATCAGGTACTGCTCGGCCTGTTCTTCATCGCCGCCGCGCAGCACCCAGAACATGTCTTCCTTGAACTTGGGCAACTGGCCCGTGCCCTCGAGGATTTCGCGGTTGACGATGTAGGGCGTGTAGCACTCGGTGTAGCCATGCTCTTGCGTCTGGACGTCCAGCATGAACTGGGCAAGCGCGCGGTGCAGCCGCGCGACCGGGCCCTTCATGAAGGTGAAGCGCGAGCCGCTCAGCTTGGCGCCGGTCTCGAAATCGAGGCCCAGCGGAGCGCCCACGTCGACGTGGTCCTTGGCCGGGAAGTTGAAGGCACGCGGTTCACCCCAGCGGCGCACCACAGCGTTGTCGGTCTCGTCGGCACCGACCGGCACGCTTTCGTCCGGCAGGTTCGGGATGCTCATCAGCATCTGCGACATCTCGGCTTGCAATGCTTCCAGCCGCTCGGCGCCGCTCTTCAGCTCGTCGGCAATGCCGCCCACCTGCGCCATCAGCGCCGAGGCGTCTTCACCCTTGCCTTTGGCCATGCCGACCTGTTTCGACAGGCTGTTGCGTTGGGCTTGCAGCTCTTCGGTGCGCACCTGCAGGCGCTTGCGCTCGGCTTCGAGTGCGCTGTAGGCCGCCACGTCGAGGAAGGGCTGCGGGGTCTTGCGGGTTTCGAGGCGCTTGACAACGGCGTCGAGGTCTTTGCGCAGCAGGGTGATGTCGAGCATGGTGATCTCTTTCGCGAAACTGGGGCGGATTGTAGGAAGGCAAGAATGAGCGGCCAACAAAAAGGCGCCGCATGAAACTCATGGGCGCCTGTCGCAGAAGGTTGCGAAGCCGCCGTCAGGATCGAGACGAAGAGAACTCGGCCATCGACTTGTCGCCCAGGCCCATCGGCAGCGGGAACTGGATGGTTTCTTCCACGCCGGGCAGCTTGCGCACCGCCAGCGCGCCCAGCGCCTTCAGGCGATCGACGATGGCGTTGACCAGCACTTCAGGCGCCGAAGCACCTGCCGTCAGGCCCACACGCGGGCGGTCGTCCAGCCAGGCTTCTTGCAGGTCTTCGGCCGCATCGACCATGTAGGCCGGCGTTCCCAGGCGCTCAGCCAGCTCGCGCAGGCGGTTGCTGTTCGAGCTGGTCGGGCTGCCGACGACGATGACCACGTCGACCTGCGGCGCCATGAATTTCACCGCGTCTTGCCGGTTCTGGGTGGCGTAGCAGATGTCTTGTTGCTTCGGCTCGCGCACGTTGGGGAAGCGTGCCTTGACGGCGGCCAGAATCTCGGCCGCGTCGTCCACGCTCAGCGTCGTCTGCGTCACCACGGCCAGTTTGTCGGGCTTGGTGACCGGGGCGGTGGCCACATCGGCCACGTCTTCGACGAGGTAGATGCCCGAGAGCAGCTGGCCCATCGTGCCTTCGACCTCGGGGTGGCCCTTGTGGCCGATCATGATGAACTCGAAGCCTTCCTTGGCCAGCTTGGCGACCTCGACGTGCACCTTGGTGACCAGCGGGCAGGTCGCGTCGAAAACCTGGAAGCCACGCTGGGCCGCCTCGGCCCGCACGGCCTTGGGCACGCCATGGGCCGAGAAGACCAGCGTCGCGCCGGGCGGCACGTCGGCCAGGTCTTCGATGAAGATCGCGCCCTTGGCCTTCAGGTCGTTGACCACGTAGGTGTTGTGCACGATCTCGTGGCGCACGTAGATCGGCGCGCCGAACTTGGTCAGCGCACGTTCAACGATCTCGATCGCGCGGTCGACGCCGGCGCAGAAGCCGCGCGGCTCGGCCAGCAGGACCTCATGCGGCTGAATCGCCATCAAAGTACTCCAATCAGCCGGACCTGGAAGGTCACGGCCTGCCCGGCCAGCGGGTGGTTGAAATCGAACAGCAGCCAGTCTTCGCCGCATTCACGCACCACGCCGGCGAAGCGGCCGGTGCCGTCGGGGGTGGGGAATTCGACCACATCGCCGATGTTGTACTCGGCCTCGGGGTCGCCGTGCTGGGTCAGCAGGCTGCGCTTGACCCGTTGCAGCATCTCGGCATTGCGCTCGCCGAAAGCCTCGCCCGGGGCGAGCACGAACGTGGCCTCGGTGCCCTCTTGCAGGCCGATCAGCTTTTGCTCGATGGCCGGCGCGAGCTGGCCGGCGCCGACCGACAGCGTCGCCGGCTTGTCGTTGAAGGTGCTGACCACATCGGCCCCGTCAGGGCCGGCGAGCCGGTAGTGCAGGGTCAGGAACGACCCCATTTGGACAGTGTTCACGCGCGAGATCCCGCCAACGGGGGATCCCGCGGCAGGCAGAGGGTTGCTAGGCTTGAGCCCTTGATTTTAAGAGGTCGGCCCGAGCCGGCCCCGGAACGCCGGCGAGGGAACGGCCAGAGATGACGATCAAAGACCTGCCGGCCGCATTGCGGCCGCGCGAAAAGCTGCTGGCCCATGGCCCGGCAGCGCTGGCCGATGCCGAACTGGTGGCGCTGCTGCTGCGCACCGGCATGAAGGGCAAGGGCGTGCTGGCGCTGGCCGAAGAGCTGCTGGGCGGCTTCAAGGGCGTGGCTGGCCTGTTGCACTCGAAATCCGACGATTTCAAGCGCGTCAAAGGCATGGGGCCAGCCAAGCGGGCCGAGTTGACCGCAGTGATGGAGTTGGCGCGCCGGGCGCTGGCGCAGCAGCTGCGGCACGCGCCGGTCTTCGATTCACCGGCCAAGGTGAAGGAGTTCGCGGCCCTGCAACTCGGTGGCCTGGGCCACGAGGTGTTTGCGGTGCTGTTCCTCGACAGCCAGCACCGGTTGATCGAGTGGCGCGAGCTGTTTCGCGGCACCCTCACTCAGACCAGCGTCTACCCCCGCGAGGTCGTCCGCCACGCGATGGACTTGAACGCCGGCGCGGTGATCCTGGCGCACAACCACCCTTCGGGCGTGGCCGAGCCCTCACGCGCCGACGAGTTCCTGACGCAATCGCTGAAGAGCGCGCTGCAGCTGGTCGATGTGAAGGTGCTGGATCACCTGGTGATCGGTACGGGGCAAGTGGTCAGCTTCGCGGAGCGAGGGCTGCTGTAGCCATGCCGAGCGGCGATCATTGACTCGATTCGATCCTGACCAGTTCGAACTCGACCCCCGAGCCGACGGGCTTGATGCTGACCATGCGCTGCTGCTGCGGGGTGCCGACCTTGAAGAGCTTGCCGCCGGGCTCACCCTTGTCGTCCTTGTTGCAGGCGAGCACCTTCTTGTCGGCCGGCGCTGGCGCGGCGGTCCGCGGGCCGGTGCAGTCCAGCACCGTGCCATAGCGGCCCATCGCGTCGCGGTAGAAGCCAGCCACCTTGTCGACCGAGTCGCTGCTGCTGAATTTCATCAGCGCCAGTTTGAAGCCCAGCGAGCCGCCCCACAGCGACAGGTTCAGTCCCTCCCCGTCATCGGTCTTGTCGCGCCGGATGGTGGCGCCCGGGTAGGCCGGCAGGCCGACGTCGGCCGGCGTCGGCTTGTCGTTCAGTTCGATACCGGCGCCCGCCGCAGCGGCCGGGATGGCCAAAGTGGCAGCAGCCGCAGCGACCAGCACCGAGGCCAACAACAGCGATGAGAGGAAGGGTGAGCTGCGCATGATCTTCTGGGCTCGATGGGATGAGATGGGGTTCAGCGTAGCCCTGGGTGCGCGCCCCTGCCCAGCGGCGAGCGACACACGGTCGACTTGGGCGACAGGCCGCAGCCCTGGCCGGACAGGCGGCGCCCAACCGCGACAATGGCCCCATCGTGAAGTCCAACAGCCTGAAAGACCTGGGCGCCATGCGCGACGCGATGCGTGCAGCCCAGGCCGAAGCCGCCGCGGCACGTGCGCGGGAAGCCGCCGAAGCCGCGCGGCGCGAACGTGAGCGGCATGTGTTTGCCCACACGGTGGGGCCGGTCAAACCGGTGAGAGCCGCGCCCAAGGCCGCACCCACCACGCCGCTGCCCACGCCCGAGCCACGCCAACGCGAGTTGGACGAGCAGGCGGCGCTGCGTGAGGCGCTGTCCGACGAGGTCGACATCGAGACGCTGCTGCTGACCGATGACGGGCTGAGTTTTCGCCGGCCGGATATCGGCATCGACGTGCTGAACAAGCTGCGGCGTGGGACATGGGCCATTCAAGGCCAGGTCGATCTGCACGGCCTGCGGCGCGACGAGGCGCGCGAGGCGCTCGCCAGCTTCATCCGCCAGTCGCACCAACAGGGCCGCCGCTGCGTGCGTGTCGTGCATGGCAAAGGCCATGGCTCACCGGGCAAGATGCCGGTGCTCAAGGCCAAGGTGCAGCGCTGGCTGGCCCAGCGCCGCGAGGTGATCGCCTTCGCCC
>NZ_JBFUGE010000072.1:0-18489 GCF_056403075.1 Ideonella sp. P3_A4
GGATCTTCGGCATCGCCTACCGTTGCGCGCTGAAGGCGCTGCGCCAGCATGGCGACGATGACGCCGGCGACCCGGCGGTGCACGAGCTGGCAGACCCCAGCGCCGACCCGCAGGCCGAACACGAATTGCGCGACTGGCTGGGCAAGGCGATGGCCCGGCTGCCGACCGATCAGCGGGTGGTGCTGGAGCTGGCCTATGGTGGCGGCCACTCGCTGGAAGATATCGCTGCCATCATGCAGTGCCCCGTCGGCACGGTGAAGGCGCGCATGTTCCACGCCCGTGTCAAGCTGCGCAACCTGTTGCCCGACCTGGCCGGCCAACGCAGTCCGAAAGCAGTGCCATGAACGACGACCATCAACCCGACCTGCGCGACCCGCGCCCCGAACACCTGCGCGCCTGGGAAGCCCTGCCCTGGGTCGTCAATGGTCGCGCCACACCCGAGCAGGCACGCTGGGTGGCCGACCACGTGGCCGGCTGCGAAGACTGCCGAGCCGAGCTGGCCTGGCAGCAGCGCCTGCACGACGCACTCGCCGGGCCGGGCGAAGCCGCGACCACCGATCCGGCCACCGAAGCCGGCCTGCAGCGCCTGCTGGCCCGGCTGGACGACGTGGCCGACGAGCCCCAACCGACGCCTGTGATCGCTGCCGCTTCCCGCGCCCCGCACCGCCTGACCTGGGCACTCGCCGCCGCAGTGGTCGTCCAGGCCGTGGGGCTGGGCGTGATGAGCCTGCAGCTGGGAACAGCCGGCGACAACGGTGCCTACCGCACCTTGTCCGAAGGCCCCGGGCTGGCCAGCCCTTCCGCCACGCTGCGGGTGCTGCCCGATGCGACCATGACGCTGGCGCAGTGGCAGGCCTTGCTGCAGGCGCAGGAGCTGCAGGTCGTCAGCGGCCCCAACGCCAGCGGCGCCTATGCGCTGGCCGCTGCGCCTGGCACCCCCGGTCGACCGCGCGACGAAGCGCTGGCCCGGCTGCGCGCATCCCCCGGCATCCGCCTGGCCGAGCCGATCGGCAGCACACCATGAAGAGACCACTGGCCGCCCTCGCTGCAGGGCTGGCCACTTTGTTGGCCACCTTGCTGGCCACCAGCTCCCTCAGCGGCTGCGCGACGCCGGCTGGCGCCGGCACGTCTTCGGTCGACCCCGCCGCCGCGATGCGCGACGACAGCGGCCGCTACATCGTGCTGGCGGTCGACAACCCGCTGGCCTCGCCGGCCGGTCGTGCCGGCAGCAGCCTGGGCGGCTACGGCCCCGCGCCGCGCTATCTGCTGGGCGCCCGTGCGGCCGCCACGCTGGCCGCGCTGGCGCAAGAACATGGCCTGCGCGAAGCTGCGGGCTGGCCGATCGTCGCGCTCGGGTGGCACTGCGTGGTTTTCGAGTTGCCACCCGGCCGTTCGCGTGACGAGTTGCTGGCGGCACTGGCTGCCGACCCGCGCGTGCGCCTGGCGCAACCGCTGCAGGACTTCGACACCCGCGCCATCCCCCCGAGCGTCGGCCCCAGCGCTGCACCGGCGGCATCTGCCCCGACGTCGGCCACCGAACAGGTGCCGTACAACGACCCCTACGTGAACCTGCAGCGCGGTTTCGTTGACACCGGCGCCGCGCAAGCCCACCGCATCAGCACCGGCGCCGGGGTGCGCGTGGCGGTGGTCGACACCGGCGCCGCGCTGAACCACCCGGACCTGCTCGGCCGCGTCACCGCCACGCGCGACCTGGTCGGCGAGCCCCCGGCCCGCTTCGAGACCGACCGGCACGGCACTGAGGTGGCCGGCGTGATCGCCGCGGTCGGCAACAACCACGAGGGCATCGTCGGCATCGCGCCGCAGGCCGGGCTGGAGGTCTTCAAGGCCTGTTGGACCTTACCCGCCGCTGGTGGCACCGATGCCGGCGCACGCTGCAACTCTTTCACCCTGGCCAAGGCCCTGGCGGGGGTGATGGAGTCCGACGCCCGCATCGTCAACCTCAGCCTCGGCGGCCCGAGTGACCCCTTGCTCGACAAGCTGCTGGGCGAGTTGCTGCGCCAGGGTCGCATCGTCGTCGGCGCCCTGCCCCCGGACGGGCGGCGCGGCGGCTTCCCGACCGGCACGGCCGGCGTGCTCGCGGCCGGCGTGGCTGGTGAACTGGCGCTCGACTCGAAGGATGTGGTGGCCGCACCCGGCCGCGACGTGCTGACGCTGCAGCCCGGCACCGGCTACGACTATGCGAGCGGTTCGTCGATCGCGGCGGCCCATGTCAGCGGGGTTGCCGCGCTGCTGCTGTCGGCCGACCCGCGCCTGGATCGCGCGGCACTGTGCGCGCTGATCCATGGCGCCAGCGTCGGCATCGTGCCGCTGAACGCGAGCGTCGCGCTGGAAGCCCTGCGCTCGCGCCAGACCGCCGGCAAGCGCGCGCTATAGCCCGCCGCCCGCCGGTGTTGCGCCGGCCAGGGACAGGCCACTAGGCGCAGTGGGCAGTGACGGCGTGGTTATGGGCCGAGGTGGTGGTCGAGGTCACCACCACGCTCTGCCCGGCCTTCAGTGACGCCAGTTGAGCCGCCGTGAACGTGACCGTGTGGTCATGCCCGGCGCTGGCCTGGATGCTGTAGGTCTTGTCGGTTGCCGAGTTCAGGTCCGCCTCGGGGATCGTCAGCGCATGCCCGTGGTTGCCTGCAATCGCCGTACCGCTCGCCCCACAGGACTGCGGCGGATCGTTGCCGTCGTCGCCATACCCTCCACCACCACCGCCACACCCTTGCAGCCACAGCACCACGGTGCCGGTGCCCACCGCACCCAGGAAACGCTTGCGCGTGATGTTCATTGCTTGCTCCTCGAAGCTTCGTTGCGCCCCACCGTGGAGATCACGGAAGCGGCTTGTCGGTAGGTACCGGCCGGGGCGCTACAGGTTGCTGGTGCAAACGTCAGTGGGATGTTCAGACACAGCGCGCGGTCACCGCGTGCATGTGCGCGTTCGTCGTCGTCGAGTTGACAACCACGCTCTGCCCGGCCTTCAGCGAAGCCAGCTGCGCCGCCGTGAACGTCACCGTGTGGTCATGGCCGGCCGTGCCCATGATGTTGTAGGTCTTGTCGGTCATCGAATTCAGGTCGGCTTCGTCGATCGTCAGCGTGTGGCCGTGGTTGCCGGAAATCTCGGTGCCGGTGGCGCCGCAACTCTGGTCGCCGCCCCCGCCACCGTAGCCGCCGCCCATGCCACCACCGCCGCCGCCCATCATGCCGCCGCCTCCGCCACCCCCACCACAGGCCTGCAGCCACAGCACCACGGTGCCGCTGCCCAGGGCGCCCAAAAACCGCTTGCGTGTGATGTTCATGGCTGGCTCCTCGATTCTCGGTGGCACAACACCGTGACCCATCACGGCGCCGCCTGCCGGTGGGTGCTCGCGGAGCCACGAAAGGTTGCCGCCTGTGCACCGCACTCCCACGTTTCGACGTTGTTCGTGCTGGGCGTAACCGATAAAGTGATTGGTTGCCTTCTCATCGAAGGCAGCCATACGCCGCTGTCGCATCTGCGCTCGGTGGGATGAGCGCAGTCATCCGACTTCAACAACCAACTGGAGGGATTTTCATGAACAACTCTTTGACCATTCGTCGCGCAGCGTCGATCGCCTGTGTCACCGCACTCGCTTCGTTCGCATCCGTGTCGCACGCTGATCCGATCAGCCTGACCGGCCAATGCATCATGACCAGCATCGTCGCCGGGCAGGCCCAGTGCTCGCTGCTAGCCACACTCAGGGACGATTTCACTGCGCCAGCAGTCGTACGCAAAGCGCAGATCAAGGTCAATGGAGTTCTGGTGACTCAGTCGATCAACGACAGCGTGACCCCAGTCAGCTTCTTCGCCACCGGCGTCAGTAGCTCCCTCCTGGTTGCCTGCGGCGCCTCGTACAACGTCACCGCCTCGATCATGCGGCAAGGCTCATCGAATTACGAGCAAGTGGGCCACCTGCCGGCCGTCGTTTGCCCGACAGCCCCGTAAGTTCGGGTGAGCGAAGCGCTCGGTCTAGGCTTCTGAAAAGAAACGCTCGACCAGCGCAAAGTGCGCCGGCACGTTCAGTGCCGGCGCGTGGCCGCAGCCGGCAATCTCGATGACCTCGGCTTTCGGGCCACGCTCGCGCATCGCCTGCGCCACTTCCGGCTCGAGCAGGTCGCTGGTTTCGCCGCGCAGGCACAGCACCGGGATGTCGAGCGCATCCCACGCCCCCCACTGGTCGTAGTCGGTCGGGTGGTGGATGAACTGCTGCACCATCGCCGGGTCGTAGTGCGGCGTCACCCGGCCGTCCGGCAGGCGGCGGGCTGAGGTCTCCGTCAGGCGCAGCCACTGCGCGTCGGACAAGTTGCCATAGGGCGCATACACGGTGCGGAAATAGCTTTGCAGCTCGCCCAGCGTCGCGAAGGCCGGYGGGTTCCCCGCATAGCCACGAATGCGCTCGACAGCCGGTGGCGCCAGCCTCGGGCCGATGTCGTTCAGCAGCAGGCGGCGGATCCGCCCATGCAGCCGCGTGGCCGCGGCGCGCAGGCCGATCGCGCCGCCCATCGAGGTGCCCAGCCAATCGAAGCGTTCGATGCCCAGCTGGTTGACCAGCGACACCGCCAGCGCCACGTAGAAGCGCAGACAGTATTCCTCTGCCGGCGCCGGGCTCCATTCGCTCAGGCCGCGGCCTATCGTGTCCGGGCAGATCACGCGGTAGCCGCAGCCGACCAGGTGCGCGGCGATGTCGTCCATGTCGCGCCCGGTACGCGCCAGGCCGTGCCAGGCGATGACCACCGGCGCGTTGGCCGCGCCCCACTCGGTGAAGTGGAGTTCGCGGCCTTCGCAGACCAGGTAGCGCGAGTCGAAGTCCGTCATCGCCGGCCCTCCCATGGGCTTTCAGTCCGGGATCGTCAACGTGTTGCCGCTGAAGCTGATCACGTCACCCGCGGCCGGGCTGACCTGGATCGGTGGCACGTTGGCGGCCGTCAAGGCCGGCGCCGCACCACTGACACCGCCTCGCGGCACCGTGCGCACCACCTGGCTGGGCGGCAGCGGTGTGCCGCTGGTCAGGTGGGCCCACATCGCATCCATCGCACGGTTGAAGTACACGTGCAGCGGGATGTAGCGCGTGTCGTAGCCGAGGAACAAACCCAGCGCGATGAACGAGTCGAAGTGCTGCGCGTTGGTGACCTCGATGTAGCGCGTGTTGCGGGCTTTGTCGCCAGCCAACTGGTTCTTCGCGAAGTAGGCACGCGACGCATGGTTGATCGGCAGCAGCGCGTCGTTGCGACCGGCGACGATCAGTGTCGGCTTGTGGTGCAGGTGGGCGCCGAGCTGCACCTCCTTGATGYCGGCGCGCACGCGGTCGGACTTGGCTTTCATGTCGCCCGTCAACTTGGCGCCGGTCACCGCATCGCGGCCCGTCACCAGCGAACGCTGGCACAGCGCACCGTCGAGCGCAAAGTCGGCCGTGCCGGTGCTGGGCGACGTGGCCAGGAAGTCCAGCTTCGCGCCGCCCACCGAGTCGTTGTAGACGACGTTGATACCGGTCGTCGGCGGTACGCCATTGCCGGTCGAGAACAGGCCGGCCTGGGCGGCGGGGATCTGCGCGATCACGTTGCCGCTCGCATCGGTGTTCGCGAAGCTGAAGCCGCACAGGTTGTCGAGCACGCTGAAGCGGCCGGCCGCGTTGCTGTAGGTCACCGCGATCGCGTTGGTCGCGAAGCGGAAGTGCGATTGCTGCAGGAAGTTGCTGTCGGCCTGCCAGCCGTAGGCCTGCATCTTCGCCAGCGCGTCGTCGGCTTGCTGTTCCAGCGTGGCGCCGGTGACGAGCCCCTTGGCGGCCAACGCTGCGCAGCGGTTCTGCGCCGAGGTGGTGTAGGCCGCGGGCCAGAAGGCCGCGTGCAACGACAAGCCGGCCTGCGCGGACAGCAACGCGCAGGGCTGATAGACATTGGAGAACGTAAAGTAGTCGGCCAGCGGCTTGCCGATCGTCGAGACGGTGTTCGCGCCCTGCTGGATCACCAGATTCTTCGTGAACCGTGGCTGCACGTTGGGCTCGGTGACTGCGACACCGTCGATCAGGTCTTCGGTGTCCAGTTCCGCCGCGGCCAGCGCCGCGCCCGCCCCGTTGGAGACGCTGCTCGCAATGACCAGCGTGTTCTTCGCGTTAAGCGTCGCGCGATGCTGGCCATCGTGCCCGACCTTGCCGAAGCGCTCGTTCAACACATAGAACGCGAAGCGCACGGCGTCCAGCGTGTTCTTGCCCCAGTCTTTCTCGGGGTTCTGCTGTGAGTGGGCGTGCTTGTAGGCCACGCGGTTCGGTGTGGCGGCGTTGAAGGCTGCACGTTCGTCGTCGCTGACCGCCGCGACGAACAGCGGCTCGTACTGGTCGGTGCTGGCGTCGAACACCGTGCCGTCGCGCGCGGTCACGGCGTTGCTCATCAGGTCGTGAAAGCCGTTGCCGTTGCCCTTGTCGGCGTAGGCCACGGCACAGCCGTGCTTCAGCCCCCAGTCACCCGAGGTGCCGATGGCGCCATAGATGCCGCGGGAACCGGACGAGGTGGCGGTGACGATGCACGCATGGTCGGGGCTGAAGCTGTCGGGCACCTGCACCATCAGCGTCACGTTCTGCTGGCCGCTGCCGTCGTCGGCCCAGACGATGTACTCGCGCCCGGCGATCTTGCCTTCGCCCAGCGTGTCGTGGCCGTCGACATCGATGTTCGGCCCGTAGAACACGGTGAAGCCACCGGCGATCGTCGAGTCGACGAGTGCGCGGTAGTTGGTGTGGATCGCGTTGCGGCGCAGCTCGGTTGGTGTCGGGTGCAACGGGTCGACGAAGGCCGGCGCCGCGCCGAGCAGACCGGTCTTGCCGAGGCCCGCGGTCAGCAGGTCGTTGGTGACGCCGTCGTAGGCGGCTTCAGCGATCGGGCCGCGCAAGACAGGCGGGCGGGTATTGGGCGGCGCGGCCAAAGCGGCCGAACCGCAAGCCAAGGTGGCAGCGGCGGCCAGCAAAGTGATGCTCAACTTCAAGACTTCTCTCCTCGGGTCGTTTGGTTGTTTTGACCCGATGCACGCAGACGACCCACCACGCCGCTCGGGAAGTAATAGACACACAGCACGAAGCCCAGCCCCAGCCACAACAGCCAGCGGTCGGGAGAAACAAGGGGCGACAAGACCGGCACGCCGGCGACGAGGCCGCCCTCGCCGCCCAGCAGCTTCAGCGCGTCCTGCAGGTAGTTCTGCGCGAAGACGAACAGCACCGTGCCGATGACCGCGCCATACAAGGTGCCCATGCCACCGATCACGACGATCAGCAGCACGTCGAGCATCACCTCGAAGCTCAGCGTCGTCTCGGGGCCGGTGTAGCGCAGCCACAGTGCGAGCAAGGCGCCGGCCAGCGTCGCGAACAAGGCCGAGATCACGTTGCTCAAGGTCCGATAGACCACCGTGCGGTAGCCGATCGCCTCGGCGCGGAAGTCGTTCTCGCGGATGGCTTGCAGCACGCGGCCGAATGGCGAGTTGACGATGCGCAGCAGCGCCAGGAACGACAGCAGCACCACAACGAACAACGCGTAGTACGCGATGACCTTGCCGTCGATCATCAGACGCAGCACCGGCTCGTCGAACGGCTCGAACGACGGCGACAACCACAGCGGCGTCTTGAAGCTCAAGCCATCTTCGCCGCCTGTCAGCTCGCTGAGCTGCGAGGCCAGCGTCTGGAACGCTGCCGCGACAGCGAGCGTGATCATCGCGTAGAAGATCGCCTTGACGCGCAAGCTGAACAGGCCGATCAGCAGGCTCAAGGCCAGCGACAACATGAGTGCCACCGCCAGGCCCGCGAGAACAGCGCCCCAGGCAACGCCCTCGTCACCAGCGCCCCGTGTGCAGCCGATGGCCACACCGTAGGCGCCGATGCCGAAGAACATCGTGTGGGCGAAGCTGACGATGCCGGTGTAGCCCAGCAGCAGGTCGTAGCTGGCGACCAGCAGCACGAACACCAGCATCTTCGCCGCCACGTTCAACGACTTGGCCCCGGGGAAGATGAACGGCTCGATGGCCAGCAGCACGAGCACCAGCACCAGCGCAACGCTCAGCGCGCGGCTGCGCGGCAGGTCGTGGGAGAGGATTCGGCGGATCATCGGTTCGTCACCGGGTACAGGCCCCGCGGTCGCCACAGCAGCACCGCGACCATCAGGCCGATGTTCGAGAACAGCGCGACCTTGGGCGCCAGGAAGCCGGCGTAGTTGGCCATCAGGCCCACCAGCAACGCGCCGACGAAGCAGCCCAGTGTCGAGCCCAGGCCGCCGATGATGATGACGATGAAGATCAGCKTGTTCACTTGCGCGCCGATCTGCGGCACCACGCTTTGCTGGTAGAGCCCCCACATCACGCCGCCCAGGCCGGCCAGTGCCGAACCGGCAGCGAACACGCCGACGAACAGGCGCTTGATGCGGTAACCCAGCGACTCGACCATCTCGCGGTCTTGCACGCCGGCGCGCACCAGCAGGCCGAGCTTGGTGCGGTTCAGCACCCACAACAGCGCCGCGAAGACCACCAGGCCGATGGCCACCGCGAACAGACGGTAGACCTCGACCGCAGCATCACCGATCAACACCGCGCCGCGCAGCGCTGGCGGCAATGGCAACGGGATCTGCGCCGGCCCCCAGATGACCTTGATCAGCTCTTCGCCGACGATCATGCCGCCCATCGTGATCAGGATCTGCTTCAGGTGCTGGCCGTAGACCGGCCGCACGATCACCCGCTCGAAGGCCAGGCCCAGCGCACCGGCCACGGCCATCGCGGCCAGCATCGCGGCAGAGACCGCCGCGAGGTTCTGCCAGGCCGAGGCACTGCCGGTCCAGTCGGCCATGCCGCCCATCACGCTGGTGGCGACAAAGGCGCCGGTGGCGATGAACACGCCATGGCCGAAGTTCAGCACGTCCATCAGGCCGAAGACCAACGTCAGGCCCGACGCGATGATGAAGACGATCAGCCCCATCGCCAGCCCGGCGACGGTGAGCGTGAGCCAGGTGGCGGGCGAACCGACCAGCGGCAGGCCCAGCGCCGCGATGGCCAGCAGCAGGGCGAGCGGGCGCCAGTCGAACAGCGCCTTCGGGATGGCAGCCCCCGCGCGAGCCGGCAATGGGGGCGGCGACACGGTGCTCACGGCAGGCCTCGCGACGAGAAATAAATGACAAATGCGCCACCGCCGCACCACTTTTCCGCCCTTGCCCAGCCCCCCGATCTGCCGAAGATGCATGAACGCTGACAAGCCTGGCCCACAGGCAGCAGGGAGGAGGGTGACCGCGAACGAACGTGGCCGCCCCACCATCGCTTATCTATTGCCGTCCGCGGATGGCCGCTCTCTTGGAGATCACCATGTCGCAGTTCGGTCGTCGGCGCTTGTCGCATCAGTTGTTGTTGCCCTTGCTGCTGGTCGGCGCAGTGGTGATTGCCAGTGTGGTGGCGCTGGCGCTGCGCACGCGCAGCGAGTCGGTCGAACAGGCCGGCCTGACGACGGGCCGCGCGGTGGCCAACCAAGTCGTCACGCTGCGCAGCTTCTACACGGCCGAGATCACGTCGCGCGCCAAGAAGGCCGGCATGCAGCTGGGCTTCGACTTCCGCGACAAAGAGAACATGCTGCCGCTGCCGGCTACGCTGGTGAAGGCGCTCGGCGAGAGCGTGGCCAAGGAATACCCGGGCACGGACGTGCGGCTGATGTCGCGCTACCCGTTCCCGAACCGCGCCGGCACCGCCAAGCTCGACGAATTCCAGACCACTGCGCTGGCCGCGCTCGAGAAAGACCCGACAGCGCCGCAGCACCGGGTCGAAGAGATCAACGGCCGCCTGTCGGTGCGCTACGCGGTGGCCGACGTGATGAAGGAAGGCTGCGTGGCCTGCCACAACAGCAACCCGCAGTCGCCGAAACACGATTGGAAGGTCGGTGACGTGCGCGGCATCGTCGAGGTGGTGGTGCCGGTGGACCAGGTCGAGCAAAGCATCAGCCGCAGCAGCCTGACGCTGATCCTGTTGATCCTGGGCGGCTTCGGTGTGCTGGGTGCGTTGCTGTACGTGCTGACGCAACGAGTGGTCAGCCGGCCACTGTTCGACGCAGCGCAGCGGATGGAACGCGTCGCCGCCGGCGACCTGAGCGACCCGCCCGTGCACCGCGGCACCGACGAAGTCGGCCAGATGTTCGGCTCGCTGCAGGCGATGACCGCCAAGCTGCGCGCCACCGTCGGCCAGGTTCGGCAGAGTGCCGATTCGATCGAGGTGGCGAGCGGCGAAGTGGCCGCCGGCAACCAGGACCTGAGCGCACGCACCGAACTGGCCGCCGCCAACCTGCAGCAGACCGCGGCCTCGATGACTCAGCTGACCGGCACCGTGCAGCACACCGCCGATTCGGCCCAGACGGCGAACCAGCTGGCGCAGTCGGCCACCGAAGTGGCCGAACGTGGCGGCGCGGTGGTGAGTCAGGTCGTCACGACGATGGACGAGATCAATGCCAGCTCGAAGAAGATCGCCGACATCATCGGCGTGATCGACGGCATCGCCTTCCAGACCAACATCCTCGCGCTGAACGCCGCTGTCGAAGCGGCYCGCGCCGGYGAACAAGGCCGCGGCTTCGCGGTGGTGGCCGGYGAAGTGCGCAGCCTGGCGCAACGCAGCGCCGAGGCGGCGCGCGAGATCAAGGGCCTGATCGGCACCAGCGTCGACCGGGTCGAGACCGGCTCGCGCCTGGTGCAGGACGCCGGGGCGACGATGGGCGACATCGTCGCGTCGGTCAAACGCGTCAGCGACATCATCGGCGAGATCTCTGCCGCGGCGTCTGAACAGCGCAGTGGCATCGGCCAGGTCGGCAACGCCGTGAACCAGCTCGACCAGATGACGCAGCAGAACGCCGCGCTGGTCGAGGAAGGCGCCGCGGCTGCCGAGAGCCTGAAGGAACAGGCGCAGACGTTGACGCGGCTGGTCGCGACCTTCCGGCTGCAAGAAGACCAGCGCGTTCATTGAACCGAGGCGGCGCTCATTGATGCGCCCCCAGTGACAAGCCGAGCAGGCGCTGTTGCAGCGCCTCGTCATCGGCCAGCTCAGCCATCGAGCCGGCGTGCACCACGCGGCCGTCGTCCATCACCGCGACGCGGTCGCCCAGCGCCTTGGCCATCATGAAGTTCTGCTCGACCAGCAGGATGGTGGTCTGCTGGCGCTTCAGCTCGGCGAAGGCGCTGACCAGGTTGTGGATGATCGCTGGCGCCAGGCCCTTGCTGGGCTCGTCGATCAGCAGCAGCGCCCGCGGCTCGATGATTGCGCGCGCCACGGCCAGCATCTGCTTTTGCCCACCGCTCAGCTTGCCGGCCGGGTAGAGCCAGAACTTGTGCAGCGCCGGGAAGAGACTGAACAGCCAGTCGAGCCGCGCTCGATCCAGGTCTTGCTCGCGGCGCGCTGAGCGGGCGGCGAGCAACAGGTTCTCTTTCACCGTCAGGTCGGCAAAGATGCCCATGCTCTCGGGCACGTAGGCGATGCCGCGCTGGGCGATGTCGGGTGTTTGCACCCGGCTGCCCGGCCCACCGATCGGTTGGCCTTTGAAGTGCACACTGCCCTGGCTGGCAGCCCACAAGCCCATGATCGTGCGCAGCGTCGTCGTCTTGCCGGCGCCATTGCGGCCCAGCAGCATCGTCACCTGGCCCTCGGGCACGACGAGGTCGACGCCGTGCAGGATGTGGTACGCGCCGATGTGGGTGTGGACGCCACTCAACTCCAGCAGCGCACTCATGTGGCGGCCTCTTCGACCGGTGCCGTGCCGAGGTAGGCTTGTTGCACGATGTCCGACGCGATCACCGTCGCTGGGTCACCATCAGCCACCAATGCGCCGTTGTGCAGCACGATGATCCTGTCGGCCAGTTCGCGCACCACGTCCATCTTGTGCTCGACCAGCAAGATCGTGCAGTCCTTGCGCGCCTTCAGTCCACGGATCAGGTCTAGCACCACCGGCACCTCGTCCACACTCATGCCGGCGGTGGGCTCGTCGAACATGTAGACGCGCGGCTCCAACGCCATCAGCAGCGCCACTTCGAGCTTGCGCTGGTCACCATGCGGCAGGCTGGCTGCGGGAGCATCTCGCCGGTCCAGCAGGTGAACGGTGGCGAGGATCTCGCGCGCCTCTTCCAGCCAGTCTTTCCGGTCGAGCCAGACCTGCCACAAGTTCAGCCCGCCGCCGTGACGGGCCTGCACCGCCAGGCGAACGTTCTCCAGCACGCTCAGTTGCGGGAACAGCTGCGTCAGCTGGAACGCCCGGCCCAGGCCGCGGCGCGTGCGCAGCGGCGCGGGCAGGCGCGTGATGTCCATGCCGTCCAGCAGTACCTGGCCCTCGCTCGCCGGCAGCTGGCCTGAGATCAGGTTGAAGTAGGTCGTCTTGCCGGCGCCGTTGGGGCCGACGATGGCGGTCAGCGTGCCCGGCGCGAACGCGCACGACACATGGTCGACCGCCACGTGGCCGCCGAAGCGGATGGTGAGTTGTCGGGTTTCCAGCATGCTGTCAGTGCAACGTCATGGGCAGGTTCCGATCACGTAGTAGTTCGGCCCGGTCTGCTTCAGTGTCGTGATGACGAAGATGTTCCACAGCCCCATGTTCTGGTTCGAGCCGTTGGCCAGCGCGTAGCCACCGCTCTGGTGGGCTCGGCCGGCTGTCGTGTGGGCGTAGTTGCTGGCCGTGTAGCAGGTCGGCGCACTGCCGGTGGTCGTACCGCTGGCGGCGTTGGACATCGCACCCTGCGCACCACCGCTGTCCACCGCGGCCACCGTCCACGAATAGGTGGTGGCCGGGGTGAGGCCGGTGTCGACGTAGCTGGTGGCCGTGACGGGTGAACCGTTGACCTGCGTGCCGCCGCGGAACACGCGGTAGCTGGCCGCGCCGCTCACCGCATTCCACGCGATCGTCATCGTCGTGTCGGTGGCATTCGACGCGCCGACGCCGGTGGGCGCCGGCAGCGAGCCACCACCGCCAGAGCCGGACGATACCTGGTCGACCATCGCCTTGATCGCTGCCATCTGCGTGCCGGCCTTCTGCGCGAAGTTGTTGCCGTACCAGCCGATCCAGTCCCAGCAGCCGTTCGGGTTGGCGACCGAGCCGCTGGCCGCAGTGGGGCGGCTCACGTTGTCCACCTTGGCCTGCGGGAACAGCACGATCAGGCTGTTGGTGTCAGCCCAGCGGGTGTAGCCGGTGTTCTTGACGAACTTGTCGCCGATGGTCTCGTAGTTCTGCTTGCAACCATGCAGGGCCACATGCACCTTGCACTGTGCGCCGCCGGCGCAATTGGCCGGCACATAGACCCAGCCAGTGGCGGCCATGCCAGGGTTGCCGGCGGTGAACGGCGTCTGGTCGAACTCGATGTAGTTCGCCGCGGCCGGCGTGTTGTTGCGCGCATTCAGCGTGCCGTAGAACTGCGTCAGCGCGGCCTTGGCGCCGTCGTAGCTGCAGTTGCTGATGAAGGGCGACACGCTGCTGGAGCAGGCGTTGTTGCCGGTCGCATCGAAGTCGGTCGGGAAGACATGCGCCGTGCCGCTGCGCTGCAGATACACGCGATTGGCCGCCGCTACGCCGTTGTTGGCGTACTGCGTGTTGACCGCGTTCATCGGGTTCGGGCCGACCGTGAAATCGCTGGTGCCGACGAACAGGTAGACCTTCTGGTTGGCCACGTTGGCCAGCGGGTCGTTCAGCGAGCCGCTCCAGTTGTTCAGGTCGGCCTGCATCGTGTTCAGCATGCCGGCGCTGATCGTCGCGTTGTACATGCAGGCCGTGTAGTTGCTGTGGCCAGCGCACATGTAGGGGCCGCCTGCGAACACGCCCACGCCCTTGAAGGTGCCCGAGTAGGCGTAGCCCAGCTGGTTGGCCATGAAGCCACCGGAAGACAGGCCCGAGACTGTCGTTTGCGTCTTGTCCACTTTCAGTTTCGGCAACGGCGCGGCAGCATGGGCGAGTGAGGCGAACGCGATCGCGGCCAACGCCGCGACCGCACGAACAACACGTGCGGCTCTCATGGCTTGTCTCCTGCTGGGTGTTGAGGGGCGGGTCTGTTGCCCGCCCTCCGTTCAATGAGCCGAAGCGCGGCTCAGCGCTTGTTGCGTATCGGTACGCTCATCTCTTCCGGCTTGATTTCGCGCACCAGCTCGGGCACGCCCCAGGCGAAGGCCGGGTCCACCTTGATCTTGAAGTGGTACATGCTCTGCAAGGCTTGGTGGTCTTCCTTGCGGAAAGTCATCTTGCCTTTCGGCGACTCGAAGGCCATGCCTTCCATCGTCGTGATCAGCTTGTTGGTCGCCGTGTCGCCGTTGCTCTTCTTCAGTGCTTCCACAACCGCAATGGCGGCCGTCATGCCCCCGGCGGTGAAGAAGTCCGGCGGGGCCTTGAACTGCTTGTAGTGGTTGGCGACCAGCCACTCGTTGACCGGGTTCTTCGGAATGCCGAAGTAGTAGTAGGTCGCCCCCTCCATACCAGGGAAGTTCTTGTACGCCGCCATCGCCGGCAGGATGTTGCCGCCGGTGAAGACCTCGATGTTGAAGCGCTTGGCCAGCTCTTGCGCAGCCAGCGCGTTGTAGGGCGGCGTGCCCCCGGCCCAGATCACCTCGATGACCTTGCGGCCCGTCTGGCCCTTCAGCGCGTCGACCACGCGCTGGATGCCGGCGGTGAAGTCGGTGGTCGTCTGCGGCAGGTACTCTTCATGGACGATCTTGGCGTTCTTCACCGCGTCCTTGAACGCCTTCACGCCGTCGCGGCCGAAAGCGTAGTCCTGCGCCAGCGTCGCGATCACGGTGCCGGCTTTGTCCAGCGCCACTGCGTTCGAGATCGCGTCCTGCGAAGAGTTGCGGCCGGTGCGGAAGATGTACTTGTTCCACTTGTCGCCGGTGATCGAATCGGCCACCGCCGGCTCGACAACGAGGATCTTCTTGTACTCCTCGGCCACCGGCAGCATCGCCAGCGCGACGCCCGAAGACGTCGGCCCGACCGCAATGTCGACCTTGTCATCACCGTAGGCCGCGGCCAGCAGGCTCTTGCCCAGATCCGGCTTGCCCTGGTCGTCCTTCTCGATCACGACGATCTTCTTGCCCGCCACCATCATCGTGCCACCGGTGGCGTAGTCCAACCCGAGGTTGAAGCCGATGGTGGTCTGCTTGCCGTAGGCTTCCAAAGGGCCGGTGAGGGAGTGGATGTGGGCGATGCGGATTTCGGCGGCGGCAGCGTGGGCCGCGGAGGCTGCCGAGCAGGCGGCGACAAGCGCCGCGAGGGTGGCGCGGAAGGGGCGTCGGTGGGTCATCGCGCGGCGCGGCATCGGGGCTGTCTCCTGGTTCGTGTGTGGAACGGCGGAAACAGTGCAATGCGTGTGCCGCGTTGCACCGGACTAGGGCAAATCCTGGGTAGCATCATGCACAGCGCCGGCAAATGGGCGCGCAGGATGCGCTGCCATGGTCCGAGCCGAGGCCGAGATCGGCCAGTGAGTGCCTAATGAGCAGACAATCCGACCAGACACCTGTCTGGAGTTCAGGCACGATTCGCATACAAGTGGTGGCTCTCAAGAATCACCACAATCAGGGAAGGAGATTGAATTGAAAGTCTCAGTCACGTTCGCGGCCTCAGTCGCGCTGCTGATCACGGCCGGTTGTGGAGGCGGCTCCGATTCCGCGCCGCAGAGGGCCGGCGACGACCCGTTTCCCTTGGCGATCGGTGATCACTGGGAAATGAAGGTCACGGACCACCGATGGGGCAGTACCACGGCGCAGGTGAATGACGTCACTTCGCAAACTCAGATCGATGGGCTGCCTGCCTATGTCGTGCGCTCCGAAACGGGCGTGACCACGCCGTATCGCCACACCGAGTCAGAAGTTTGGCAATGGCCGGACAGCTCGACACCTCCCGACCAACGGCAGCCGGTCCTGAAGCTCAAGTTGCCCCTGCGTGTTGGCGACCAATGGAACGTGGTCGACGAGAGGACCGACGCAGGCTATGACAGCAACGACGACGGATACAACGAGATCCTGGTCCACACCGCGAGTACCACGGTGTCGGGCACAGCGAAGATCGTGACGCCTGTCGGCACCTTCGCGGACGCCTTCGTCGTCCGGACGGTTGACGATACAAATGAGGCCGACGGTGTCACCGGCGAATTCCGTGGCGACTGGTCCAGCTATACCAGGACGGAGTGGTACGTCCCCGGCATCGGACTGGTGGCCTATGAAACCGACATGGCCGGCTGGGGCATCTTCCATCCGGTGGGAGAGTCGGGGGTATTGGCTTCTTACCATCTCGCGGCACGCTAGTCGTCCCGCCGTGAATTGCCCCTACCCGATGACGCCCAGCTGACCCAGCTTTTCGTACAGCGTCGCGCGAGCGATGCCCAGCATCTTCGCGGCCGCCAGTTTGTTGCCGTTGGTGGCCTTCAGCGCCGCGCGAATGGCCTCGGCTTCGAGCTCGGCCACGGCCCGGTGCAGAGGCTTGCCGTTGGCGTTGGGCTCTGCGGGAGCCGCCACCGCACTGACGCTACGCAGCGTGCTGACCTGCGGCTGAAGGTGGGCCGCACCCAGCACCAGCTCGTCACTCAACAGGCAGGCCTGCTCCAGCACGTTGCGCAGCTCGCGGATGTTGCCGGGCCAGGGCTGCGCGCCGAGCAACTCCAGCGCATCAGCCGCCAGGCTTTTGGGCCCGGCCAGGCCGGCGCGCAAGGCGATGTCTTCCAGCAGCCGATCCGCCAGCGCGTCCATGTCGCTCAGACGCTCGCGCAGCGGCGGCAAACGGATCGGTAGCACGTTGAGGCGGTAGTAGAGGTCGGCGCGAAACGCCCCCTCGGTGACCATCGCTGGCAAGTCGCGGCTCGTCGCTGCAATGATCCGCGCATCGATGCGCTCGACCCTGTTGCTCCCCAACGGCTCCACCTCCTGCTCCTGCAGCACCCGCAACAGCTTGGCCTGCAGCGCCAGCGGCATGTCGCCGATTTCGTCTAGGAACAGGGTGCCGCGGTCGGCGAGCTTGAATTTGCCGGGGCGACCTTTGCGGTCGGCGCCGGTGTAGGCGCCGGGGGCGACGCCGAAGAACTCGGCTTCGAGCAGAGTCTCGGGCACGGCGGCGATGTTGACGCCGACGAAGGGGCCGGCGGCGCGGTGGCTGCCGGCGTGGATGCCTTGGGCCATCAGCTCCTTGCCGGTGCCGGTTTCGCCCAGCAGCAGCACGGTCGAGTCGGTGCCGGCGACGCGGCGGGCCAGGCGCTTGACCTCCATCACCACCGGGCTGGTGCCGATGAAGCTGGCGATCGTGTACTTGGATCGCCGCTGCGTGGCCAACTCACGCCGCGCGTCGTCGAGCTCGCGCTGCATGCGGCTGAACTTGGCCATCAGCGGCTGCATCGTCGATTCGCTGTGGTCCGGCGATTCGTTGAGCCAGACGATGCCGACAGCGCCGATGACCTGGCCCGTCTCGTCGCGCAACGGCAGGCGGCTGACGAGGAAGGTGCCGGCCTTGTTGGTCAGCAGGTCGACGACGATCGGGCGGCCCGAGTCGATGACCTGGTTCATCAGCGTGTTCGGCACCACCGCTTCGACGGGCTTGCCGACGAAGTCTTCTTCGCGCTCGAAGCCGAGGGCGGGCAGGAAGTGCTTGTAGCCCTCGCTGATCCAGACGATGCGGTGCTGGCGGTCGACGACCATCATGCCCAGCGCAGCCTGGGCAAAGGTGTCGAACATCGATTGCGCGGCCAGGCGCAGCACTTCGCTGGCGTCTTGCGGCAAGCCGGTGGTGGGGCGTGGCGAGGCTGACATGGGGTCTCCCTGGCGCAGTGTTGCACACAGCGTCGCCGCCTCGCGACGGGGTCAGCCCGGGTTCGCCGGCCTGTGCCCCTAAGTCGACCGGAGCGTCGTCGCCAGCATCACGGCCGCGCACAGCAGCAGTCCGCCACCGCTGAGCTGGTGGACGCGGCCACGCAACGCGCCACCGAGCACCGCCACTCCGCGCAGCCGCGACACCAGCCCGATCAGCGCGCCGAAGTAGACGAGGTTGATGGCTTCGAAGATCGCGCCCAGGGCATAGAAGCCGGTCATCCAATGGCCGCTGGCACGGTCGATGAACAGCGGGAAGAAGGCGCCGAAGAACAGCACCGGCTTCGGGTTGGTCAAGGTCAGCATCAGCCCTTGCAGAAAGCCGGCGCGTAGTGCCTCAGCGGCAGGCGCGTCGGGTGACGCTGGCGTGCTTCGCACCAGCC
The DNA here is from genome assembly GCF_056403075.1 of Ideonella sp. P3_A4. Classification (NCBI taxonomy): domain Bacteria; kingdom Pseudomonadati; phylum Pseudomonadota; class Betaproteobacteria; order Burkholderiales; family Sphaerotilaceae; genus Ideonella; species Ideonella sp. P3_A4. Next base: position 18,208 of record NZ_JBFUGE010000072.1, read on the forward strand.
CAAACCCCAACCAGGCCACATACAGCGCGCCCGCCACCGTCAGCGCCAGGCCCAGTGCCGGCCACTGCTGCATCACCGCCGCAAAGCCGAGGCCGGACAAGGTGATCAGCACCATGTCACCGGCCACGACGCCGGCGGTGGCGCGGGCTGCGCGCCAGCCGCTGCGGTGGGCCTGACCGGCGATCAGCAGCGTGGCCGGGCCCGGCACCAGGATCACCAGCGCCGCGGCCGACACGAATGCGCCCAGGCTGTGCAAGCCGACCATCGCGCTCAACCCGCCAT
>NZ_JBFUGE010000073.1:0-18376 GCF_056403075.1 Ideonella sp. P3_A4
CTACGTGCTGAGCGGGCCGTCACTGGCCGCCGTGGGTGAGCCGATGGGCCTGACGCTGCCGACCACGGCCGACTTCACGATGCAAGGCCAGTTGCAGCGCGATGGCAACCGCTGGACCACGCAGGTCCAATCGGCCCACATCGGCCGCAGCCGGCTGGCGGGCGAGTTCGAATTCCGCACCCACCCCGGCGCGCTGCCGACGCTGACCGGCGAACTGCGTGGCCCGGAACTGTGGCTGCAAGACCTGGGGCCGGCGATCGGCACGGCACCTGAGCCGGAACTGGCCAAGACCAAGTCTGAGCCGTCGGCCGCCAACGAGCGCGTGCTGCCCGATCGGCCGCTGGACCTGCCGTCGCTGGCGGTGATGCAGGCCGATGTGCGCATCAAGCTGGACCGGCTCGAACTCGGCCACCCGAGGCTGCAGTCGCTCAGCCCGCTGAAGGCCCATCTGACTTTGAACGACAGCGTGCTGACGCTGGAAGACCTCGACGCGACGCTGGCACAAGGCCGGGTCTGGGGCAGCCTTCAACTCGACGCGCGGCAGCCAAGCAATGGCTTGTGGAAGGTCGACCTGTCGACCAGCGGTTTGCGCCTGGAACAGTGGATCCAGCAGCAACGGCCCAAGGGCGAGCCGCCTTACGTCGCCGGTGACCTGGGTGGCCGTTTCAGGCTGACCGGCCATGGCCGTTCGGTCGCCGACCTGCTGGCCACCGCCGACGGGCAGGCCCAGTTGCTATGGACCCGTGGCCAGATGTCGCACCTGGTGGTCGAGGCCGCCGGCATCGACGTGGCGCAGGCCCTGGGCGTGATGCTGCGTGGCGACGAAGCCCTCGCCGTCAGCTGCGGTGCGGCCGATCTGCAGGTCCAGCACGGACTGGTGTCGCCGAAGGTCCTGGTGGTCGACACCAGCGATTCGACGCTGTGGGCGACCGGCAACCTGTCGCTGGCGAGCGAGAAACTCGACCTGATCGCCCGCGTCGCCCCGAAGGACTTGAGCCCGTTGGCACTGCGAACCCCGGTGCATATACGCGGCACCTTGGGCGACCCCGATGTGTCGCTGGAAAAAGGGCCGTTGGCGCGGCGCGTGGTGCCTGCCGTGCTGCTGGGCATGCTGAATCCGCTGGCGGCGCTGCTGCCTTTGATCGACATCGGCAGCGACGAGGCCAAGGCCAAGCTGGCGGGTTGCCAGCAGTTCGTGGAGCGGCAGCAGCAGGCGGCGGCGGAGATGCAGAAGACGGCACACAAACCGACGCATAAGCCTGCGCAGAGGGTGGCCGTCACGCCGGCTGCGAAAGCACCGTAGGATTCGTCTGACAAGAAACACGTCGTTGCACGGACGCCCAAGGTTGGATGGGCGCTTGATAATCTGACCAAGCACCCAAGGCTGCCCTCGCAGGCCGCGGCGGGTTTCGGGACTTTATTGCGGCTGCCCCGCTTCTCGTTCGTATGACCTCGCTGTTGCCTGCCAGCGCCCCGCCGAACCCGCTCAGGTGCTTCCTCGTCGAAGACAGCGCGGTGATCCGGCAGAACCTGATCGCCACGCTCGAAGAGTTGCTGGCGGTGCAGGTCGTCGGCACGGCTGAAGACGAGCGCGGCGCGGTCGACTGGTTGCGCGATCACACCGCCGATGCCTGTGACCTGATGATCATCGACATCTTCCTGCGCAAGGGCACCGGGCTCGAGGTGCTGCGCCAAGCCCGCGCACGGCACCCCGAGGCGCGGCTGGTGGTGCTGACCAATTTCGCCACCGCCGACATGCGCAAGCGCTGTGCCCAACTGGGCGCCGACCGCGTCTTCGACAAGTCGGCCGAACTGGAAGAGTTGCTGGCCTATTGCGAGGGTCTCAGCCGGCCCCTGCCACAAGCTTGACGGGCCGGCAAAGCGGCCGGCAGAGCACCGTGCGGCTACTGGATCAAGCCGTTCTTCAGCGCGTAGTAGGTCAGGTCGCTGTTGGACGACAGCTTCATCTTTTCCATCACCCGCGTGCGGTAGGTCGAGACAGTCTTGACGCTCAGCGCCATCGAATCGGCCATGTGGCCGATGGTCTCGCCCTTGGCCAGTCGCAGGAAGACCTGGAACTCGCGCTCAGAAAGTTGTTCGTGCGGCAGCTTGGCGGGGTCACCACCCAACCCATCGGCCAGCAACTCGGCCACGGCCGCGGTGATGTACTTGCGGCCACGGTAAACCGTGCGGATCGCGGTGACGATCTCTTCCGGGTCGCATTCCTTGTTCAGGTAGCCACTGGCGCCCTGGCGCAGCAGCGTTGTCGCGTAGTGCGTTTCCGGAAAGCCCGACAGGATCAGCACCGGCAGGTCGGGCTCGCGCGCTTTGATCGCGGCCAATGCGTCGACACCGCTCTGGTCGGGCATCGACAAGTCCATCACCAGCACGTCGACCTCGCCGGCACGCACGAGGTTCAAGGCTTCACGCCCGTTGCCGGCTTCGCCGGTGACGCGCAGATCGACCTGCTCGGACAGGAACTGGCGCAGCCCGGTGCGAACAATCACATGGTCATCGACAATTCCAACCCGGATCATGGCGTACCTGTCGTGAGCGGTTTCAAGGCAAGGGGAGTGTAGGCCATGGTCTCTCGATTCGCCCCCTTTGGGCGTTCCCGCTACCAGCAACTGGCGTTCCCGCTCGCGGTGCTGGTGGCCGGCCTGATGATCACGCTGAGCGAGGTGGCTTATCACGGCGCCGACTCGCGCCTGACCCGCCTGGCGTCGATGGACCAGGCCCGCTTCGAGTTGCTGCGCGTTCTGCGCCGCGTGACCGATGCCGAGTCGGGCGAGCGTGGCTTTCTGCTGACCGGTGGTCCGGAATACCTGGTGCCCTACCAATCGGCCCGATCAGATGTGTTCGACGGCCTGCAGAAGATCGAGAAGCTTTACAACGACGTCGGTGACGCGGCGTCCGAGGTGCACCGCAAGCGCATCGCCGGCCTGGTGATCGCCAAGCTCAGCGAGATGGAAGAGACGCTGCGGCTGGACAAGAGCGGTGCGCGCGACACCGCGCTCGAGATGGTGCGTACCGGCATCGGCCGCGACCAGATGGAGCAGCTGCGCAAGGAAGTCGACGAGCTGCTGAAGCAGCAGAACAGCGCCGGCCACGAGGCGCTGGCCAGCGTCTACGACACGCTGCTGATGGGCCGGCTCGGCGTGGCCGCATTGACCGCGGTCGGCCTGCTGGTGCTCAGCGGCTTTCTGCGCACCGGCCGCCTGCTCGACAGGCAGCTGGCCGAGCGCCAGGCCGAAGCCCAGGCCGAACGCGAGCGGCTGGAGCGCGAGGTGCGGCTGCGCACCGCCGACCTGACCGAGCTCGCGCGCCACCTGCAGACCGCACGCGAAGACGAGCGCGCGCGCCTGGCGCGCGACCTGCACGACGAGCTGGGTGCGCTGCTGACCGCGGCCAAGCTCGATGTCGCGCGCATCCGCCCGAAGCTGCAGCAAGCTGCGCCCGACCTGGCGCCGCGCCTGGCGCATCTGGTCGAGGCGCTGAACAGCGGCATCGCACTGAAGCGCCGCATCATCGAAGACCTGCGCCCGTCGACCCTGAGCAGCCTGGGCCTGGGGCCGGCGCTGGAGATCCTGTGCAACGAATCGGCCGAGCGCATGGGTGTCCCGATCGACGCGATCATCGAGCCGGTTCGCCTGGGGCCTGGCGCCGACCTGGTGGTCTTTCGCATCGTGCAGGAATCGCTGACCAACATTGCCAAGTACGCCAGCGCCACGCAGATCGACGTGTCATTGACCAGTGAAGGCGACTGCGCACTGGTCGAGGTGCGCGACAACGGCGTCGGCTTCGACGCCAGCCAATCCACCAGCAGCAGCCACGGCCTGCTGGGCATGCGCTTTCGCGTCGAGGCCGAGCGGGGCCAGCTCAGCGTGCAATCGGTGCCCGGCCGCGGCACCACGCTGATCGCGCGATTGCCGCTCGCGCCGGAGACGCCAGAGGCGGAGGCCGCCGCCGACAGCAGCCTCGAAGCAGCGCCGGCCTCGGGCGATGAGCCGCGCGCGCCGGCCTGACACCACTGTCAACACGGTCTTGATCGGGGCGTAGTCTTCGTCCTACGTGCTCTCGCATTGCGCACCGACATCCAGCCGCGCCATCGGCTGCTGAAGTGCGAACAGGCGCCTGCCTACATTGGGATCCATCGCAGCGAACCGGCTGCGAGCCGTCTCAACCAAGGGCAGCCACGCCGCCCTTGTCGTCCAAGGAGCACCAGATGTTGCACTACGCCGTTGTCTTCCTCGTCATTGCGCTGATCGCAGCGCTGCTCGGCTTTGGCGGCATCGCCGCTGGCGCCGCTGGCATCGCCAAGATCCTGTTCGTTCTTTTCCTGGTCATGGCCGTGGCCGCATTCCTGATGGGACTGCTGCGCAAGGGCTGACCGCGGCCTGAGGGCCGCCTCCTCGTTCCACTCTCCAAGCCGATCGAAAGGAACCCCATGAATACCAAGACTTCACTCGCCCAATCCGCCAGCGAAACGGCAGACCAGGTGGCCGCCCAACTGGCCACCAAGGCCCACGGTGCAATCGACAGCACCCGCCAACGCGCCAACGGCGCGCTCGACAGCATCGACTCGGGCGTCGACCAAATGCGCGAAGTGGCACCCTCGGCCTTCAGCCGCGCCGCCGCACAGATGGAAGCCTTGACCCGCCGCGGGGTGGACCGCGCACGCGAAACCAGCAACCAGGTCCGTGACCAGGCCCACCGCGCCGGCGACCGGGCTGTGGGCTACATCCAGCACGAGCCCGTCAAGTCGGTGCTGATCGCGGTGGCCGCCGGCGCCGCTGTAGCGATGTTGGCAGGCTGGTTTGCCCGCTCGCGTTCCGGCCGGCTGTAAAACCGGTTGCGACCGCGGGTCTGCGCAGCGCGCCGATCGGCGCGCGCTGTAGCGCCCCCCAAAAGGCTGCCTTCGGGCAGCCTTTGCGCTTTTTGCCGCTTCGACTCAGGAACGTCGATTGCTCCTGAACGGCACCGAGGTTTGTCAGCCACTTCCGACAAGGGGATGGGCGGCCCGCTGATAGGCGGTCCGATTCGCGAAATTTAGGCTCACTCCACGGTTGAGCAGTTTTTTCTTCCTTCGACCGCCGACCCGGCCACCCCATGGGGGGCGCCGGCCTCACCTGGAGCCGCAATGCCCCGCGGCCTGAACAAAGAAGAGGAACCCGACATGAACTTCCGTCAACGCTCCACCACCCATGCCAGCGTGCTGGCCGTCGCCTTGGTCTCTTCGTTCCTGATGATGGGCTGCGAGAAGCAAGACGACCGCACCGCCGGCCAGAAGCTCGACAGCGCGATCGCCAAGACCGAGCAGAAGGCCGATGAAGCCAAGGTTGCGACCGAGAACGCAGCCGCGCGCACCGAGCAGAAGATCGACAACGCGACCGACCAGATGTCGGCCAAGGTCGAGAGCGCCACCGACAAGATGGCCAACAAGGCCGAAGACGTGGCGATCACTGCCAAGGTCAATGCCGCGCTTGCAGGAGACCCGAAGCTAAGCGCACTGAAGATCGACGTCGACACCGTCAGTGGCCGCGTCAACCTGTCGGGTTTTGCACCTGATGCAGTATCACGTGAACGCGCCACCCAATTGACCCAAGCGGTCAAGGGCGTGGTCAGCGTCGAGAACCGACTCGAAGTCCGCCCGTAAAGAGGCCGCTTCGAATTGAGAACAGGGAGATCGCGCCATGAAGCAAATCCATGCGCCGCTGTACCTGCTGATCACGTTGGCCAGCGCCGCGCTGGCGGCGTTGCAGCCCTTGGAAGCGGACGCGCTGGATGCGGGTTCGATGGCCGCGATCACCGACCAGGTGCTGACCACGCTGGCTGTGGATGACACCAGCGCGGCGCCGGGCCCAGCCGAGTAGCTGTTCGGCCGGCACAGCACAGGGCCTGTCCGCCTCCGTGGCGGCAGGCCCTTCTTTCGTTCGGCCCGCCCAAGCGAAGTTCAGACCGCCACCGCGCGCAGGCTTTCGCACAGCGTGGCCAAGCGGCCGGCGTCACGCGGTGCCAGTTCGCCGGCACGCAGCATCGACGCCCGCTCGATGGCGCGCAAGCGAAACACCAATTCTTCCTCGATCGCTTCGACCTCGGCCGCGTCGCGCGCCGTCAAGGCCTGTGCACTCCACAAGCCGCTCGCGTTCCAGCCCACGCGCAGCCGGCCCAGCAGATGGCGCGAGAGCGCAACCGCGTTCTTCAGCGCCGGCGATTCGGCGTCCAGCGCCAGCACCGCGACACTTTCCTCGGCCGCGCGCAAGGCACTGTCCAGACGGCCCAGGCGCAACTGAACCTCGGCGGTGCCCAGGCTGGCACGGCTGGGCAGCTCGGCGCGGGCACCGGCCTCGACCACCCGCGTCCAGTACAGGTCGAACTCACCGGGCACGGCCCGCAACGAGACGCTGACGCGCGCCAGCAGCGGCCGCTCGGCGTGGCGCAGCGTGCCCAGCGTTGCTTCGGTGACCGCCAGCATGCGGCCCAGCGCCGAGACGTCGTCGGACTGCAGCCCGTGCGGGTAGCCCGAGCCGTCGAGCCGCTCGTGGTGTTCGGCGATGGCGCGTGACAACGCGCCGGGGTAGTTGGTCAGCTGGGCGATCAGCAGGTGCCCCACATGCGGATGCACGACCAGCTGCTGGTAGCTGACGAAGTCGAGTTCGCGGTCGGCCTCGGCCTCGCCGTGGCGCGGGTCGATGTACATCTCGCCCAGGTCGTGCAGCAGCCCGCACAGCAAGGCCATGCGCATTTCGGCGGTGCCGCCGCCGTGCGCGTCCATCATTGCGCCGCACAGCGCCATCGCCTGCACCGCATGGTCGAAAGACTCCGGCCGCGAAGCCTGGGCCGCCGTCAGCAGCAGTTGCGGCACCGAATGCAGCGGCAGATGTGCCACCTCCTTCAGGATGCGGCTGGCATGCGAACGGATCAGTGTGGCCACGGGGCTGTCACGTTCGAGCAGAGCCTCGAAGGACTGAACCAGCGTGTGGGCGGTGACGCCGTCTTCGGCCAGCAGGCAACTCTCGAGCGGGTTGCGCAGTTGACGGTCGAGCAGCCGGCGCTGCAGTGCGTCGGAGACCGGCTGATCACGCGCCCAGAGCTTGATGCCCGAGATGTCGAAAATATCGCGCGAGGCGATGATGCTCTTGGTCTGGCTGGCCTCCAGGATGGTGGCCAGCGCGTGCTGGTTGGCGACCGAGAAAGACGGGCCACGGGTGGCTGTTGCTGCGTTCATCACGATGAATCTCCCTGATTCGCTGTGGCACCTGGGGCGCGCGTGGTTCGAGATGCTGAGACCTCGTATTTCGGCCACGTGTTGCAGGCTTGAAGCGGGGGTTTTCGCGGGCTTGGTGACAGTTGGAAACAGGTCTTGACGCCCGCTCGCAAGCGCCAGCGGTGAGCTGTCGGTGATTTCTCACAACCCAAGCCGGCCGCGCCTGACAACCGGCACGCCGCCACTGGCCAACCATCGCGAAAGACCCGATGGAGATGCGCCATGACACTCGATTCGATCCACCGCCATGTGGCGGGCCCCGCCGGTGCCTTGTTCGTCGACGACGGCGGCCAGGGTGCTGGCCTGCCGGTGCTGTTCGTGCACTCGTTCGCCGGCAACACCGGCCATTGGCAGGCCCAGCTGTCTCACCTGCGGCCGCAGCGCCGCGCGGTGGCGATGGACTGGCGCGGCCACTGCGAATCCGAGTTGCCGGCCGAGGTGGACTACACGGTCGACAGCATCGCTGCAGACATTGCTGCGGTGGTCGACGCATTGGCATTGCCACGCTTCGTGCTGGTCGGCCACAGCATGGGTGGCACCGCGGCGGCGGCCTATGCCGGCGCCCACCGCGACCGGCTGGCCGGGCTGGTGCTGGTCGGCACGCCGGGTCGCGCCGATCCTGCGGAATCGAAAGCCATCATGGATTCGCTGCACGCCGACTACGACAACGTGATGGAGAAATACTGGCAATCGATGACGGCCCATGCGCGGCCAAGCGTTCAGGCGCTGCTGAACGTCGAACGCAGCGAGATCGGCCGCGACGCGTCGCTGGCGATCATCGCGGCGATGTTCGCCTTCGACCCCTTGCCGGCGCTGGCGCGCTACCCCGGGCCCGTGCTGCTGATCGACACACCCCACAGCGAAAGTCCGACGGCGTTGTATCGCCAGGCCCGCCAACTCAAGCGCCGGTTGATCGGCGGTACCAGCCATTGGCCGCAGCTGGACGACCCAACCACCTTCAACCAGGTGCTGGACGAGTTCCTGGCGAAAGCGGACCCCCACGTCCCCTCCGGGGACTGCCCCCCGAGGGGGCTCGCGCAGCGGACCGGCAAAGCCGGCTCCGCGCACGCCACTTGATGGACGGCGGCGCTGCGCGCGCCGCATGACGGTGCGGTCGGGCCCAGAATGGCGGGATGACCATCCTGAGCACTGCGCGCCTGCGCCTCGAACCTTTCGACGATGCCCACCTGGACGGGCTGAACGAGCTGAACCGCGACCCGGTGGTGATGCGTTACCTCACCGGCAAGCCGGAGACGCTGGAGGAAACACGCGCCGTCATCGCCCGCGTCAAGGCCCGCTGGGCCGAATGGGGCTGCTCGTGGTGGGCCTTCATCGAGCATGACAGCGGCCAGATCGTCGGCGCCGGCTGTATCCAGCACCTGGCGCGCGACGCCGCCAACCCACTCGAGATCGGCTGGCGGTTGCGGCAGGACCGCTGGGGCAAGGGCCTGGCCTCGGAAGCCGCGCAAACGATGGCCGGCTGGGCCTTCGACTCGCTGCAAACGCCGCTGCTGATCTCGGTCTGCCACACCGACAACCTGGCCTCGGCCAAGGTGATGCAGCGGCTGGGCATGCGCTACCGCGGGGTCGAACGCTGGTACGACATGGACACGTCGGCCTACGAAATCACGCAGCAAGAATGGCAGGCGCGCTCAGCACAATGAGCGCGATGCAAACCCCCTTCGACACCCGACGCCGCCTGCTGTGCGGCACCGCCGCGCTGGCCGCCTGGCCTCACCTCGCCCAGTCCCAGACCACTCGCGACGCCACCGCCGCCCGCGCGCAATTGCAACGCCTGGAGGCCGACTTCGGCGGCCGGCTCGGCGTCTTCGCGCTCGATGCCGGCAGCGGCGAACAGCTCGGCCACCGTGCCGATGAACGCTTCCCGTTCTGCAGCACCTTCAAGATGATGCTGGCTGCGGCGGTGCTGCAACGCAGCGTGCGTGAGCCGCGCCTGCTGCAGCAACAGCTTGCCTATTCAAAACGCGATCTGGTGAGCTACTCGCCGGTGACCGAGAAGCACGTCGGCGCCGGGATGGCCGTGGCCGACCTGTGCCAAGCCACCGTGCAGCTCAGCGACAACACCGCTGCCAACGTGCTGATGAAGCGGCTCGGCGGCCCTGCCGCGGTGACGGCGTTCGCGCGCAGCATCGGCGACGCAACCTTTCGCCTGGACCGCTGGGAGACCGAGCTGAACACCGCGCTGCCGGGTGACCTGCGCGACACCACGACACCCGAAGCGATGGGCCGCAGCCTGCACAAGCTGGCGCTGGGCGACGCGCTGCCGGCGCTGCAACGCGACCAGCTGCAGACCTGGCTTCGCGGCTCGACGACGGGCGCCGAGCGCATCCGCGCCGGCGTGCCGGCCGACTGGCAGGTCGGCGACAAGACCGGCACCGGCGACCACGGTACCGCCAACGACATCGCCGTGTTGTGGCGACCGCACCGCGCGCCGCTGGTGCTGGTGGTCTACACAACCCAGCCGGCGCAAGACGCCAAGCCACGCAACGCGGTGTTGGCCTCGGCCGCGCGCGTCGTCGCGAGTTGGGCGGCCTGACGGCGCGGGCCGCCGTTCGCGCCGGCACAGCACCGCCGGCGCCGGCTGGCCACCGTCCGTCGCAGCCTGCTCGCAGGCCTGGCTGACGCTGGGCACCATGGCGTCCATCGAAGTTCAACACCTTCCTTGGAGCCCGAGATGCTGATGCAGATTCTTCTTCACACCCCGCGTTGGGTATTCGGCCTGTTCGCTGTGCTGCTGGCGCTCGGCCTGTCGCAGCTGGCCAGCCGCCGCGCCAGCCTGGTGAAGGTGTCGATCCTGCCGCTGGCGATGCTGGCGCTGTCGTTCTACGGCGTCTGGGCAGGCTTCGCGTCGCAGCCCTGGGTGCTGCTGGGTTGGCTGAAAGCGCTCAGCGTCAGCACGCTGCTGGTGACGCGGCGCCCGCTGCCGGCCGGCAGCACCTACGACGACGGCGCGCGCGAGTTCACGCTGCCTGGCAGTGCGGTGCCCCTGGCGATGATGATGAGCATCTTCTTCACCAAGTATGCGGTGGGCGTGGCCATGTCGCTGCAGCCCGACCTGGCGCAGAACACCACCTTTGCCTGGGCCATCAGCCTGCTGTACGGTGCACTGAGCGGTGTGTTCCTGGGCCGGGCGATTCGCTTGTGGCGCCTGGTGTGGCCGGCCGGCACGCTGCCCACCCAGCTCGCCTTCGCTGCGCGCTGATCCTCAAGGCATTCCCCCCCCAGGCCCACCGGCATCACCGGTGGGTCTGTTGTTTTTGGCGTGCGCGGCATTGACCCCACGCAAAGCCTGCGTTAGCCTGACCCCGTGATTGCACGCACACCGACCTCCCTAAAGCTGAGCCTAGCGCCCGGCCGGGATCGGTTCGTGCGCTAGGCGGCCGCGCTCGCGGCTTTTCAGCCTCCTCTTCCCCCGATCCCGGCCACGCCAGCGGCTTCTGAGAGCAGAAGCCCCAGGGAAGCCTGCGCCCTCTCCTGCTCGGCAACAGCCTGGCATGGCCACCCTCCGGGGTGACCATGCGCGCCCTGCCAAGCCCTGCTGTGCTCGCTCGACGAGCCACTTCTCTTGATGGCCGCTTCATGCTTTCCAACCCGCAATCCAAATACCGCCCCGCCCCCGCCGTGCACTTGCCCGATCGCCGCTGGCCGTCGCGCAGCCTGACCCATGCCCCGATCTGGCTGTCGACCGACCTGCGCGACGGCAACCAGGCCTTGTTCGAGCCGATGAACCAGGCCCGCAAGCAACGCCTGTTCGACCAACTGGTGGCCGTGGGCCTGCGCGAGGTCGAGCTGGGCTTTCCGGCCGCTTCGCAAATCGACTTCGATTTCGTGCGCCACCTGATCGAGCGTGACCTGATCCCGCCGCAGGTGATGCCGATGGTGATGACGCCAGCGCGGGCCGAGCTGGTCGAGCGCACCGTCGCCTCGCTGCGCGGCGCACGCCGCGCCACCATCCACCTGTACAACGCCACTGCGCCGGCCTGGCGGCGGCTGGTCTTTGGCCTCAGCGTGGCCGAGGTGATGGCGCTGATCCGCGAGCATGTCGAGCTGGTCAGGCGGCTGACCGATGCGCAGCCCGAGACCGAGTGGGTGCTGCAGTACTCGCCCGAGACCTTTTGCATGACCGAGCTGGAGGTGTCGCTCGAAGCCTGCGCCACCGCGATCGACGCCTGGGGCGCCGGGCCCGGCCGGACGATGGTCATCAACCTGCCGACGACGGTGGAGGTGGCAACACCCAATGTGTTCGCCGACCAGATCGAATGGATGGACCGCCACCTGCCGCAGCGCGAGCACCTGGTGTTGTCGGTCCACCCGCACAACGACCGCGGCACCGGCGTGGCCTGCGCCGAGCTGGCGCTGCTGGCCGGTGCGCAGCGGGTGGAAGGTTGCCTGTTCGGCAATGGCGAGCGCAGCGGCAACGTCGACCTGGTGACGCTGGCGCTGAACCTGTACGCGCAAGGCATCCACCCGGGGCTGGATTTCTCGGACATCGCTGCAGTGGCGCGGGTGGTCGAGGACTGCACCGCCTTGCCGATCCACCCGCGTCACCCGTACGTCGGCGACCTGGTGTTCACGGCGTTTTCCGGCTCGCACCAGGACGCGATCAAGAAGGGCCTGGCCGCGCAGGCCCACGATGCACCGTGGGAGGTGCCTTACCTGCCGATCGACCCGAAGGACCTGGGCCGCAGCTACGACAGTGTGATCCGCGTCAACAGCCAGTCAGGCAAGGGCGGCATCGCCTACTTGCTGGAGCGCGAGCACGGCTTGGTGATGCCGCGCCGGATGCAGGTGGAGTTCAGCGCCGTGGTGCAGCGTCATGCCGACGCGAGCGAAGCCGAGGTCAGTGCGGCGCAGCTGTGGGCGCTGTTCCAGCAGGCTTACCTGACACCGCAGGTCAACGGACAGCCGTTGGTCTATCGACACCACGAGGAGACCGCATCCGTGTCAGAGGATGGCGGCGCCTGGGCGATCGAGATCGAACTGCTCGCTGGCGGCCAGGTGCAGCGCTGCTGCGGCGAAGGCCCCAGCCTGCTCCACGCCGCCGTCCATGCCCTGGCGCCCGGCGTGCGGCTCGACAGCCACGCCGAATCACCGGGATCCGGCTGGGCCATCGTCGAACTGGCGGCGCCCGGCGTGGCCGGCACACGCTTCGGTGCCGGCCAGCACGCCGATGCCGACACCGCCGGCGTGCTGGCAGTGCTGAGCGCCGCCGCCCGCCTGGGCGCGCTCAGCCCGCTGGCATTTCAGTTCGCGTCGTTGACGTAGCGCACCGGCAGCCAGACATAACCGGCACCTTGCTTGCGCAGGTGGCCGATGCCGGGGAAGGTGACGTGCGACGGCGCGACCAGGTAGCCCTGCTTGGCTGCGTCGGCAAACGCCACCAGGCGCTGGGCCTTGGCGGCCTTCGAGTCGGTGTCGAAGGCCACCGTGATCGCCGGCTCGGGGAATTGCACCTCTTCGAAGTGCATCAGGTCACCCCAGAACACCAGCTTCTGGCCCTTGCTCTCCAGCACGTAGAAGCTGTGGCCCGGCGTGTGGCCGTGCGTCGGCTGGGTGCGGATGCCCGGCACGATCTCGGTCGAGCCTTCGAAGGGCTTGACCTTGCTGGCCTTCACATAAGGCATCAGCGCGGCCTGGGCCATCTTGAAGAAGCCTTGTGCTTCCTTCGGCGCGGCGTCGGCCTTGCCGGTGTCGAGCCAGTAATCGAGCTCGGCCCGATCGGCGTGCACGACCGCGTTCGGGAACTGGATCGTCTCGCCGTCGACCAGGCCGCCGACGTGGTCGGCATGCAGGTGGGTGATCACGATGTCGGTCACCTGGTCGGGTGTGTAGCCGGCCGCCTTCATGCTGGCCTGCAGCTTGTTCAGCGACGGGCCGAAGAAGCTGCCGGCGCCGGCGTCGACCAGCACCAGCTTGTCGCCGATCTTGACCAGGAAGGCGTTGACCGAGGTGTGCAGCGGGCCGGTCTGGTGGGCTTGCTTCAGCAGCTCGTCGACATGCTTGGGCGTGGTGCCGGTCAGGATGTTGGACTGCAGCGCCACCGTGCCATCGGACAACGAGGTGACCTCGGCGTCGCCGAGCATCATGCGCACATAGCCGGCCTGGGCCTTGGCCATCGTGGGCGGGGGCGGCGTCTGGGCCGAGGCAGTGCCGACGCCGGCCCACAAGACGGTGGCCAGCGCTGCGGCAACAGCGGATTTTGCAAAGGTGAAAGCGGGGGTCGTCATGGCATGTCCTTGCTGTGTTTCTCGAAGAGTGCTTGTTGTTCTTCCATCGGTGCCGCGGCGCGAGGCCGCGTGCTCAGGCGGGCCGGATGTTCCCCGACCTGCGGTGATCGTGCCGGAACAAGCTGTAAAGGCCCGCCGCGGCGGCAGTGGAAGACTGCGGGCCGAACGATAGGCCGCCGCGCGAAACCGAACAAGCACCCAGCCGAGCGGGCTGTTTTTCCGTGGTGCAACAATTGATCGGATGGACAAGTTCGCCGCCTTGCAAGCCTTCGCCCGCGTCGTCGAATGCGGCAGCTTCACCAAGGCCGCCGCCTCGCTGGGCGCCACCAACGCGGCGGTCACCCGCTCGGTGCAGGACCTGGAGTCGCACCTGCACACCAAACTGATCCACCGCACGACGCGGCGCGTGGCCATCACGCCGGACGGCCAGCGGCTGTATGAGCGCGCCGCCGGCTGGCTCAACGACTGGCAGGCGTTGGAGGCCAGCGTCGTCAACGCGCAGGCCTCGCCCGCCGGGCGCTTGCGGGTCGACATCGGCGCCGCGCTGGCGGGCCAGTTCCTGATCCCGGCGCTGCCGCGGTTCCACGAGCGCTACCCCGACATCGAGATCAGCCTGGGCGTGGGCGACGGCGTGACCGACCTGATCGGCCAGAACGTCGACTGYGTGATCCGCGGCGGTGTGATCGAAGACGAGTCGCTGGTGGCGCGCAGGCTCGGCGTCTTCAACTACATCACCTGTGCGACGCCGCAATACCTGCGCACGCATGGCGTGCCGACGCACCCGAGCGAGCTCGAAGACCCCACGCACCGCGTGCTAAGCCTGTTCAAGCCCGGCAGCGGCGAACTGCGCCCACTGGCCTTCGAGCGCAACGGCCAGCGGCTGACGGTGAAAGGGCGCAGCGCCTTGTCGCTCAACGAGAGCAACGCCTATGTCGCCGCCGGACTGGCAGGCCTGGGCGTGATGTCGATCGCTGCGTTCCTCGTCCACGATGCGCTGGCCGACGGCCGCCTGGTGCGCCTGATGCCCGACTGGGCCTGCGATGAGAAGCCGATCTACATCGCACACGCATCGCGCCGGCACATGAGCGCACGCCTGCGCGTGTTCATCGACTGGGCGGTGCAGCTGTTCGAGCAAGAGCCGCTGTTCCGGCCCGGCGCCATGGTCCCGGCCGGGCCCGTGGCCAGCCGGCGCCGCACGACGGCGCCAGTGCCGATCAAGCGCCTGCCGCGCGCACCACGCGCCGGCCAGGCCACACCGGGCTGAACGCTCACCCCAAGGGAGCCCCCATGACCACGCTGACCTCCACGGCCCGCCTGCTCGACGCGATCCACTTCGCCGCGCAGCGCCACCGCGACCAGCGCCGCAAGGACCGCGAGGCCAGCCCCTACATCAACCACCCGGTCGCGCTGGCCCAGCTGCTGGCGGTGGATGTCGGCATCGACGACCAGGACGTGCTGATCGCCGCGATCCTGCACGACACGGTCGAAGACACCGAGACCACGCTCGAAGAGCTGCGCCAGCGTTTTGGCGAGACGGTGGCCGGCATCGTCGGCGAGGTCACCGACGACAAGGCCCTGCCCAAGCATCGGCGCAAGGCGCTGCAGGTCGAGCACGCACCGCACAAGAGCCCGGGCGCCGCGCTGGTCAAACTCGCCGACAAGATCTGCAACCTGCGCGACATCGCCAATTCACCGCCAGCCGACTGGTCTTTGCAACGGCGGCGAGAGTACTTCGACTGGGCCAAGCAGGTGATCGACGGCCTGCCGCCGGTCAACGCGCCGTTGATGGCGCTGTTCGAGCAGGTCTACGCCCGGCGGCCCTAGGGTCGGCCGGGCGTCGGCCATTGCGCCCACCTCATCGGCTTGCGAAACCATGTTCGCGCATTGGGCGAGATGACATGGGCGCAGCGGCTTTGCAGCCCCCGGCCAAAGCGCTAGAGTGGGCTGGCTGGGCCAGGCGCCCGGCGGACAGGGAGCAGACCGCCCGGGCGGTGCGCGCGATGGACCTTGCCCGTCCCAGGAAGGGTTCTTCTTCAGTCGAGGAGCGCCAGATGTCCAAGCGATTCATCTTCCTGTGGGCCCTGCTGCTCTGCTGGTCCACGCTGGCCTTGTCCCAGGTGTCCCAGGTGTCCCCGATGCCCCAGGCCACCAGCCCCGAGCACAAGGTGTTCACCGTCGGGGTCGAGGAGTTCTATTACGCCCCCCACTACTTCACCGTCAACGGCCGCTACTACGGCTTTGGCCGCGATGTGCTGGACCTGTTCGCGCGCAAGAAAGGCTACGAGTTCAACTACCAGACGCGGCCCTATGTGCGGATGGTCAAGGAGCTGCTGCGTGGCGACATCGACTTCCAGTACCCGGACAACCCGGACTGGCTGGCCGACCTGAAGCGCGGCCACAAGATCTACTACAGCCAGGGCGTGATCGAGTACGCGGACGGCATCAGCCGGCGCCGCGAGGACATCGGCAAGCCGATCAGCACGCTCAAGCTGATCGCGATGCCGCGGGGCTGGTCGCCGATCGACTATTACCCGCTGGTCCAGCGCAAGGAGCTGGTGATCGAAGAGGCCAACTCGGTCGAGGCAGTGATGCAGATGCTGCTGAGCAAGCGGGTCGACGGGGTCTACCTGAATGCCGATGTGGTGGTCGGCTATCTGGCCGGCGCCRGGCTGTCGGCAGAGGCCGGCTTCGACAAGAGCCTGCCCTACCAGTTCAGCCGGTTTGCGCTCGCCAGCAAGACCCACCCCGAGGTGATCAAGGAGTTCAACCAGTTCCTGCTCGACAGCGCCAGCGAGATCAAGAAGCTCAAGGAGAGCTACAAGTTCCGCTACGACGCCGATCCCAGGACACTGCCCTAGTGAGCCGCTGAGAACTGCTCGGCGAATCCGGGGCGGCTCGAGCGGCGGACGTGCATTCTTAACAGGACCAACAGGAGCCCACCATGAATCCCATCAAGACCGTTGCCATCGTGCTGATCGTCGCGGGTGTGCTGGGGCTGCTGTATGGCGGCTTCAGCTACACGAAGGAAACCCACGACGTGAAGATCGGCCCCATCGAACTTTCCGTGAAAGAAAAGCAGGAGGTCAACATCCCCATGTGGGCGGGCATAGGGGCCATCGTGGTCGGCGGTCTTCTCCTCGTCTTCGGTGGCAGGAAGGGGTAGGTGCTTGAACGCCGAGCCTGCGATGCAACATTCGAACGGTACGTTCATCTACCTGGTGGGCATCGCAGGGTCTGGGAAGTTGACGATCGCGAAGGCCATTCAGCGACAGCACAGCAGCCTCATCGTCGACAACCACCACATCAACAACGTCATCTTCGCGCTCATCGACGCCGACGGTGTGACCCCGCTGGCGCCAACAGTCTGGGACAAGGTGGCGCGCGTCCGGTCGGCAGTGCTGGAGACTGTGCGAGACCTCGCCAAACCCGGACGGACCTTCATCTTCACGAACGAACTGCTCGAAGGAGTCCCCCGGCACGCCGAGGTGTTCGAGGATGTGCGCCGCACCGCTGCCGAACGTGGCGCCCGTCTTTGCACGGTCCGCTTGCAGATCGATCCCGAAGAAGCCGCCCGACGGGTGACCAGCCCCGGGCGCGCCGAAGCTTTCAAGGAGATCGACCCGAACGAAGCGCGCAGGAAGGCCGCAGAGGCCATCGTGCTGCGCCCGCCGGGGCTTGCCACCCTGGACCTCGATGTCACTCAGCTCACGCCCGATCAAGCATCAGAGCGAATACTGGCGCATGTGCGCGCCGCCGAAGCCTGACTCTTTCGGCCATCGCGCTTCGGCTTGAGGGTTCGAGGTCTGCGACCGTGTCAACCAGTTCCTGCTCGACAGCGCCGCCGAGATCAGGAAGCTCAAGGAAAGCTACAAGTTCCGCTACGACGTCGATCCCAGGACCTTGCCCTATTGAGCCTGGACTGGCCGGCTGCACCACCTGTCAGCGCTCTAGGGGGATCGCGGAACAACGGCTTGATGGCCTTGAATTTCGACGTTAGATTGTGCAACCGCGCATCCGTGGAGGGCCAGGCGAATGCCTGGTCGGGTGATGCGTGGAAGACATCCAACCAGAAAGATCCTCACGATGATTCGAATCCAATGGCCCTTGGCGGCCCTGACCTTGGCATGCGCCGGTGGCGCCTTCGCAGCCCTGCCGACCTACAGCGTTGCACCGCTGCCGCTCGGCGATGCACCCAGCGACACCGGCTTCTACTCGAGCGCCAACGCCATCAACAATGCCGGGCAGGTGGCCGCCAACCGCGGCCAGGGCGGCGCCGGCGCGTTGGCCTACCGCTGCTCCTCGACAGCATGCCAAGGAGTGCCGCTGCTGCCTGGCGGCCACCACGGCACGGTCAGCGCCGCAGCCATCGGCAAGGGCGGCGTCGTTGTCGGGTCGAATCCGCAGGAGCGACCTTATTCTCTGGCCTACAAGTGGGACGGCAAGACCGTGACCACCTACGAACCGCCCAAGGGCGATTGCCCGTGGTGCGAGCTGAGCAGCGTGGCCTACGCTGTCAACAAGGAAGGGCGCATGGCCGGCATGGCGCAGGATCCGCACCTTGGCGACCTCGCCGCCACCTTCGAGCTCGATGGCACGATCGTGAAGCTGCCGAGCCTGGGTGGCGAATGGGCTTATGCCAATGACATCAACGACGACGGCATCGTCGTCGGCACCGGCGAACGCGCCGACGGCTCCTACCGCGGCTTCGTCTACGACGGCAACCAGCTGACCGAGCTCGGCACGCTGGGCGGCACCCGCTCAGACGCGAAGGCCGTGAACCTGGCTCGCCAGATCGTCGGCTGTTCGAAAACGGCGGGCGATGCAGGCTGGCAAGGCTTTATCTACCAGCAGACGATGGCGC
>NZ_JBFUGE010000074.1:0-18163 GCF_056403075.1 Ideonella sp. P3_A4
GTGCAAGCCGACCATCGCGCTCAACCCGCCATCGCAGGGGCAGTCGCCAGCGCCTCGGCGTGCTGAAGAATCAGCGCGTCGAGCCAGTCGGCGCTGTGGTCGAAGCGGTGGCCCAGCGATTCGGCGTGCGACACGTCCATCTCGTAGCGTGACGGGAAGTCGTATGGACTCAGTTCTGACGGCAGCACCGAACTGCGCACCGGTCGCGCCTCGGCTGGCAACTGCAGCAGTTGCGCCACGCGCAGGTGGATGTCCAACGCCGACAGCGGGCCGCGCGCGGCGGCGTTGATCGGGCCGAGCGCGTTCGACTGACCAGCCCACAGCAAGAAGGCCGCGATGCCTGGTGCGCTGATGAAGAAACTTCGCCCCGGCGCCGCGGCATGCCACAGCGGCTGCCGCGCCAACACCCGCTGGACATAGCTCTGCAGACGGCCGGTGAAATCTTCTGGCCCCGCCAGCACATGGCCGATGCGCACGCTGACCACCGGCAGCCGACCGTCCTGGTGGAAGAACGCTTCGGCCTGCCGCTTGCCGCGCCCGTACGCGGCGTCAGCCACATCCGGCGCATGCCAGGGGTAGGCCATGTCGACCGGTTCGCGGGCCAGGTCTACATCGTCTTCGCGCAGCGGGCGATCGACCTGGCCGTGAAGATGGTTGTAGACCTCGATGGTCGAGGCCATCACGTAACGGCCCACCTTGCCGGCAAAGGTGTCGGCCGAGATCGCGGCGTCGAGCGGGCTGTAGCACATCTGGTCGTAGACCAGGTCGAAGCCCGGCTCGTCGGCAAAGACGCGCGCCATCGCCGCCGCGTCGCGCCGGTCGACACGCAGGCGGCGCACGCGGGTGCCGAAGGTGTCGGGCGCTTGCCCTCGCGTCGCGATGGTGACCGCGTGCCCCGCCTCGAGCAAGCCCTCGACCAGCAGCCTGCCGAAGAAGCGCGTGCCACCGATGACCAAGACATTCTGTTTCATGAGCCGTGCCGCCTGTTTTCCAATGCCGGCATGTTGCTTGCGCATGCCTCAAGCCACAAACGCGAATTCCTTGCCACTTGCATCTGAAATTCTTATGCTCAGCCCATGACCTTGGCGTTGCCCACCTTGTCCGGCCTGATCGAGTTCGAATGCGCTGCCCGCTGGGGCAGCATCCGGCTGGCCGCGGCCGAGCTGCACAAGACGCCGTCGGCCGTCAGCCAACAGATCAAGCAGCTGGAGGCCACGTTGGGCTTCGCGCTGTTCGAGCGCCATGCGCGCCACATCTCGATCACCGACCAGGGCCGCGAGCTGGCTGCGACGGTCACGAAGCTGTTGACGGAGCTGGGCCGCCAGGTGACTGCGCTGCGGCAGGACGACCCGGCCGCGCTGCTGCGCATCAGCACGACCCACTCGTTCGCGATGAAGTGGCTGGTGCCGCGGCTGCACCGGTTCACCGCGCTGCACCCGGCGATCGACATCCGCGTCGAGGCGAGCGATCAGGTCGTCGACCTGGCCGAAGGGCGCTGTGATGTCGCGCTGCGTTATGTCGCAGCCTTGCCCGATGACAACACGCTGGCCTACCGCGAGCGGTTGGTAGCCGTCGTCAGCCCCACGCTGTTGCCTGCAAACGCTGCAAAGCCGCCGAAGCTTGCCACGCTGCTGCGCCAGCCGCTGCTGTTTGAAGGCACACCCGAGCCCTGGCTGCGCGTGCTGGAGGCCAGCGGCGTGCGCTCACGCCGGCTCGACTTTTCGCGCAGCTACAGCCACGGTGGGCTGCTGGTGCAGGCGGCGGTGGCCGGCCACGGGGTCGCGCTGGCGCCCTACGCGCTCGCCTGCGAAGACCTGCTGCAAGGCCGGCTCGTGCTGTGCGACGGCGCACCGCTGCCCAATGGCTACGGTTACCGCGTCGTCGTGGCCGCAGGGCGCGCCCCGTCGGCCAAGGTCCAGGCCTTCACCACGTGGATGAATGAAGAAGTGGCGGCGATGTCGGCGCCCTTCCCGCCTCCTGCATCTACCGCCCGGCGCGTCGCTGAGCGCCGTGCGCAGAGCTGACGCGGCCTACAGCGTACGCAAGAAGGCCACCAGGTCTTTCTTCTCCTGCGCTTCGAGCTTGGTGCCCAGCACGAGGTTGAAGAATTCGACCGAGTCGTCCAGCGTCATCAGCCGGTCGTCGTGCAGGTACGGTGGCGAGTCCTTGATGCCACGCAGCGGGAAGGTCTTGATCGGGCCATCTTGCATGACACGGCGGCCATTGATCGTGAAGCCTTCGGTGTAGAAGCGCTCGGTGCGCAGGTTGTGCATCAGGTTGTCGGTGTAGTAAGGCGGCGCGTGGCAGGCCACGCACTGGCCTTTGCCGTGGAACACCTTTTCACCACGCAGCTCGGCCTGGCTGGCCAGCGCCGGGTCGAGCCGGCCGAAGACGTTCAGCTTCGGTGCCGGCGGAAAGTCCAGCAGGTTCTGGAACTCGCCCATGAAGTGCACCTGACTGCCACGCTCGAGCGGGTTCACGCCTTTGCGCGCGGCCCTGGTGTGGTCGCCGTCGAAGTAGGCGGCGCGTTGCTCGAACTCGGTGAAGTCCTCGACCGATTTCAGCGCCCGTTGCGAGCCAAACAGCCGCTGCACGCTGACGCCGCGCAGTGAGGGTGTGTCGATGCGGTGGCGCAGGTCGTCGGGCCGGATGTCGCCCACCGTGTGCGTCGCTGAGGTGCTGTGGCCGTTGGCATGGCAATCGAAGCAGGCCACGCCCATGTGCGGCCGCAGTGAGCGCCTGTCATCCGTCAGGTTGAACTGCTGTTGCGGGAACGGCGTGACGAGCAGGCGCAGGCCTTCCAGCTGCTTCGGGTTCAGCGCGTCCTTGAACAGCTTCTCGAAGTTGTCCAGCGTGACGAGCTGGCCCTTGGACACATCGCCCAGGTCAGGGCGGGTCGCCAGGAAGATCGGTGCCGGGAACTCGGGCAGCAGGTGCTGCGGCAGGTCGAAGTCGAGGTCGAAGCGGGTCAGGTCGCGGCCGGTCTGGCGCTTGGTCTCGTCGATCAGCGGCTGCGGAAAGATCATGCCGCCGGCTTCGTGGTGCGGGTGCGGCAGCGGCAAGAAGCCGGCTGGCCAGAGCTTGCGAGCTTTGATCTCGGCCGGCGACAGCGCGGCCAGTTGCTCCCACGTCACGCCTGCCGGCAATCGAACGCGCACACCGTCTTGAACGGGCTTGCCGCGCGCCATCGTCACACCGGCCGCTGGTCGGTCAGACATGTCGTAGCGCTGCGCCAGCAGGTCTTGCTGGCGCTTGGCGAACTGGGGCTTTTCCTGCGTCAGGCGTTTGACGAGCGCGGCAAAGTCTTCTTCCTGCGCCATCGCGACGGTCGCGAGACCGCCGAGCAAAGACACCATGGCCGCGATCAGCGGCGCCCGCCAAGCGGGCCGAGTCTGAAACAACATGAGGCGGTCTCCCTGTGGGTTGAGAACAGAATCAACCCGCCGCCATGCGGTGTGGCGGCGTTCCCTCCAGGGTGCCGCGAAGTATCGGCAGAAGCCATCAACCGCAATGGCGGCATTGGTATGCCGGCCGCGGCCGACGCGGTCAGGGGTTCAGCGCCAGAGCGCGACTGGCCACACGCCCCAGCACGCGAGCAGCACGCACAGCTGCAGCACGCAGGCGACCATCACGAGATCGTGCCGCCAGCCAACCGTGCGCAACCACAGCACCCAAGCGACATGCGCCAACATCAGCAGCGGCAGCGCGAGGGTCACGGCGAACAGGCTGCCACTGGCGAGCGTGAAATCGCCGATGGCCGCTAACGGCTGCAGCAGGAACATCGGGATCGGCAGCAACAACAGCAGTGCCGCCAAGAAGGCCGGCTGGCCCAGGCTGCCGCCCCACCGGGCGCGGCGAACTGGCGTGGCCAGCAGCGCATGGAGCAGCCCCGCCACGCCCAGGATCACGCTGGCCCAGAGCGCATAGAACCAGACCGCCGGCACACGGTGCAGCGAGCGCAGACCGTCGCTCAGCGTGCGCTCGCCGTCGGGGCCGGCAATGAAGACATGCGATGGCGCGACCCGGTCGCCCAGGCGATAGAGGGTGCCGTCAGCCTGGTGCAGCAACACCGTGTCACTGCCTGGGCGCTTCAGCGAGGCGCCTGATTCGCCGGCGCGCACGACCCAGCTGCTGCCCAGGGCGTCCAGCAGGCGCAGCGGCTCGAAGCGGCTGGGGGCCGGCACGTAGCGGCCGGCCCAGTCGTCGGCCAGGGCGGTGGGGCCTGGGGCGGGCATGCGAGCCGGCAATCCCAGTTGGCGGATCAGCGCCTCGTCGAAGCGGTCGTAGCGCGCGGTCGGGCTGTCGGTGTTGATGGCGATGAAGAACGCGCGCTGCTGCGGTGGGAACAAGCACAACATGCCGCGGTAGCCGGTGACGCTGCCGGCGTGGCATAGCCCCGTCACACCATGCCGGTCGCGCGTCGACAGGCCCAGACCGTAGCCCACGTGAAGGCCTGCCTGCGCGGCATCGGTGGTCGAAGGCTGGCCCATCGCGCGCAGCAGCGCGGGCGTGATGAAGGGTGCACCATCAACGACACCCGGCAACCGGCCATCGCCCAGCATGAAGCGCGCCAACTGCGCCATGTCGGCCGCGGTGGTGGTGAACTGCCCAGCGGGCCGCACGGCGATCGGCAGCGCGGCCACCGCGCTCAGATCGCTGTGGTGCCCCCAGGCCAGCCCCGGCTCGGCACCGACACCCAGCTGCGTCGTGAACCGCAGGCTGCTGTGGGTCATGCCCAATGGCTGCAGCAGCGCACGCTCGGCCCAGGTTTCGTAGCGCTCGCCAACCACCGCCTCGATCACCATCGCCAGCACGGTGTAGCCCATGTTGGAGTAAGAGAACCGGTGGCCCGGTTCGGTGCGAATCTTGAGGACGTCGCGGTCGCGGGCAAAAGCATCGGCCAGTGGCATGTCGGGCGAATTGGCGGCGCTGAAGGCCTGCCAGAGGCGCAAGTCCTCCAGGCCCGAGGTGTGGTCCAGCAGGTGGCGCACGCGCACCGGGCTGCTGACCTGCCACGGGTTCAGGAACCGCAGGTTCGGCAGGTAGCGCTCGACCGGCGCGTCCAGGTCGAGCCGGTGTTCGGTGACCAGCCGCAGCGCGCCAAGCGCTAGCACGGTCTTGGTCAACGAGCCCACATGCACTTTGGCCGCAGGCGTCAGCGCCGTCGCGGTCGGCACGTGCGCCAGCCCCACGGCGCCGACCAGCACCTCGCCGTCGGCGACCAGCGCGTAGGTTGCGCCGGCCACGTGCTCGTCGGCCAGCAGCTGCGTCAGCTCGGTGCTGAGCGCCGCCTCGTCGAACGCGCGCGTGGGCATTGCTGCGCACAGCAAAGCCAGGGCGCCGAACAAGGCACGCCAACGGCTCACCCCATGCCACCATCGTGGTGCGCGCTGTGGCGGGCCGGTGGCCGCCGGTTGTTGTCGAAGCTCGGACATGCGGGATCCCTCCGCGCTCGCCACGCGTGCCGGTGGCTGGTTTGCCAGCGATGTTGCCTGAGCGGCCGGGCGCCGGGCAGCGTGCATTCACCAAGCCCGCGGCGGCCCGATCGTGCACCAGCCACTCATCGCCCCACGCTGYCGCTCATGTCAACGAGGGCCGCGTTTCGTCGCTTGCCCAGCCCAGTTGGACTGAACGCTTCGCAAAATTCGGGCTTCCTGTGATCCACCCACCGAGGTTCCGATGAAAAAGTGGCTGAAGGACAACCGCGGCTTCCTGCTGTTTCTGCTGTGTTTCGGCTTCCTGCGCACCGCCGTGGCCGACTGGAACCCGATCCCGACCGGCTCGATGAAGCCGACGATCCTCGAAGGCGACGTGGTGTTCGTGAACCGGCTGGCCTTCGACGCGAAGGTGCCGTTGACCGACTGGTCGGTAGCGCGTCTCGGCGACCCGCAGCGTGGCGACGTGGTGACCTTCAGTTCACCGAAGGACGGCACGCGGCTGATCAAGCGCATCGTTGGCATCCCGGGCGATGTGGTGCAGATGCGCGACGAGGTGCTGTTCGTCAACGGCGAGCAGGCCGAGTACACCGACATGGCGCCCGCGACGGAAGCGCTGCCTGGCGATGTCAGCGTGTCGGCGATCCGCGCCACGGAGCAGGTGGCCGGTAGCCGCCGGCGGGTGCAGATCCTGCCTCAGGTGGGAGCGCGGCGCGACTTCGGGCCGCTGAAGCTGCCGGCCGACCAGTACTTCATGCTGGGCGACAACCGCGACAACAGCGAAGACTCGCGCTTCATCGGCCCGGTGCCGCGCCGGCTGCTGATCGGCCGGGCCCATCACATCTTGCTGTCAGCCGACATCACCGGCCATTGGCTGCCGCGCTGGGAGCGCACGGCGTCGGCCATCCAATGACCGAGGCCGTGTGTGGAGGGCTTCAGCGTTGGCTGTGGGCAGACGCCTTCGAAGCCACGATCGGTACCAGCTTGAACGCGGCGATCTGCGGGGCTGGTGCTCCTTGCGGCCGCCACGAGCCCCAGCCGAGGACGGCGCCGTGGTCGTTGATGGCTTCGACCATGGTGATCGTCACCAGGTGACCCTCCGGGCTGGCGCAAGACCTCCCGATCAGCTGGTTGATCTCGACCGGTTCCGCATCGACGCTGGCCCAGTACATCGGCTCGTAGCCGTTGATCCCGGCGCGGCCGACGATCTCTCCGCTGCGATTGATACCCAAGGGCGTGCTGGAGTCGGAGTGCGGCGGCTGTGGCAACGCTTGAGGCTTGTTGCCCTTCCACACCGTGGCGCGAACCGTGCCAGGTTTCCAGCTGACGCCGATGATGACGCCAGCATCGTTGATGCCCGTCGTCCACGACTCGTCCCAGCCTTTGAGCGTGCCGAGGTCGATGGCCACGCCGTCGCGCCAGCGGACGGCGTGGCTGACGCCAGCCACTGYCGTCTCGGCGGTCCCGGCCACTTCGCCGCGCCGATTGATCGCGACCGCGTTGGCAGAGTGCCCCTCCACCAGCGGCGGCAGCGCGACGGGTTCTTCATTCGTCCACACGGTGGCGACGGCTGGGCTGCCGTCGAGGTAACGCGTGCCCACAATCTGGCCGCTGCGGTTGATGCCTTCGGCCACGGCCGTGCCACCGGGGAAGGTGGGCAGCACGGTGGGTTGGCCGTTCTTCCAAACGACCGCTTCGGGCTTGGGGTCCGGCCCGGTGTAGCCGGCCCATCCGGTGCCGACCACGATGCCGTCGTCATTGATGCCGGTCATCTCGTTCCAGGTCACGCCGGCGCCGGGCGCCTTGTAGGTTGCCGTGAGCTGGCCCTTCTTGTTCCACCCCAACCCGAATGGGTCGTTGTAGGCCACCGTGCCGATGGCCTGGCCGACATTGTTCAGCTTGGCGGGCCAGGAGCCGGTGCCGCTGCTGTAATCCTCCAGGCGCCGGCAGTCGTACGACGGCAGGGCGTGCGCGGCCAGCGCCAAGGCCCCCAGCGCCATGCCCGCTCCGAGCCGGGCAGCGCCGGCAAGATTCGATTTCGAATGTGTCGACATTTGTTCCCCCAGGGTGGTTCAAAGGTTTCGGCGCCCACGGCACCGCCGGCGATTGTTCACATCGCCATGCGGCACGTAACCCCTATGTTGCATGTACTCGAGGCGCCTTCCACCGTAACCGGCACCGTGCCACACCGAAAGCCCACCGGCGCACAATCGCGCTGAATCGTTGATCACCTGTCCCGAGAGAGACCCTTGACGATGCGTCTCCCGACCTTCTATCGCTCCGCCCTCGCCGGCCTGCTGGCCGCGCCGCTAATGGCCCTGGCCGCGCCCAAGACCGAACCCGGTTCGTCGCTGTCGGACTACGAGTTCAAGCCCGAGCGGGCACCGGTCGGCCAAGTGGTGCACTACGTGAAGTCCAACCTCGACGGCAGCCGGCGGCTGGTGCTGTCGGTGCACTTCTCGGCGCCGCTGATGATGGAGGTGCTGAAGGTAGAGGCCGACGGCCAGTACCTCGCGCTGGTGCAGGCCGAGCTGGACCCGGCGACCTTGAGCGAGTCGCGCATGAAGTCGTTCAACCGGCTCGAATCGGGCACCCAGCGACAGCAGATGGAAATGGAGCCCGACGCGGCACAGCGCCGCCTGGTGGCGCAAGTGGCCAACACCAAACTGCCGGTGACGCCCGGACACTGGCCGGCGCACATCTACAACTTCGACCTGAGCGGCCTGAACGCCACGCTGCCGCATCTGAAGGACCCGCGGCGCGACTTCGAGGTCGGCATCATCGACCCTGACTTCACGTTCCTGAAGACCAAGCTCAAGCCCGACGCGGGCGAGATGCTCGGCGGCTTCGTCTACAAGGGCAAGGCGCGGTTCCATTTCGTGCGCGACGAAGAGCTCGACGAGATCCCGTGCCACCGCTTCGAGGTCAGCGGCCCGGCATTCAAGAACATCAAGGGCACGCTATGGATCAACGCAAAGGACGGCCTGATCGAGCGCTTCGAACACCCCTTGCCCGACAACCCGGACTGGAAGAGCTTCAAGCTGAGCCGCATCTCGAGCCGGCCGATGAGTGACACCGAGTGGGAGGCCTTCAAGGCCGCCACTGTGCGCCGCGCGATGGACATGCGCGATGGGGAATAGGAATGCCCCGCCACCGGCCGTCGAAGACCCGCGGCTGACGCGGGTCAGCGCGTTGTGTCTCGCTATGCCCGAGGCCGAGCGCGCCCTGCAAGGGCAGCATGCCGACTTCCGCGTGCGCAAGAAGGTCTTCGCCTATTACCTGGACGATCACCACGGCGACGGCATCGTCTGCATCTGCTGCAAAGGCGAGTGGGGCGAGAACGTCGACCGTGTGGCGCGTGATCCCGAGCGCTACACGCTGCCGGCTTACATCCACCACCGCGGCTGGTTCGGCATCCGGCTCGATCGCAAGACGATCGACTGGCGCGATGTCGAGAGCGCGATCCGGCTGAGCTATTTGCTCAGCGCGCCGAAGACGCTGGCGCGGTTGCTGGACGAGGTGCCGCGGATTGAAAGCAGTGCGACGGCCAAGAAGGCGGCGGCGAAGGCCGCCCAACCGTCGCCGGCTCTCAAGGCCACGGCAACCAAGAAGGTCGCACCTGCCGTGGTCGCGTCTTCAGCCGGCTATTCGGGCACACCGCTGTCCGGCAAGCTGGGCCTGAAGCCCGGCATGAAGCTGCATGTGGTCAATGAGCCCGAGGGTTATCGGGACTGGCTGGCGCCTGTCCCGGCAGGCTTGGTGTTCGGCGCCCGCCTTGGCGCGGACACCGCACTGGTCCACCTGTTCGTCGACGACAAGCGCGACCTGGCCGAAGCGCTGCGCCGCTACCGCGAGCAACTCGCCGCAGACGCCACGGTGTGGGTTTCGTGGCCGAAGAAGTCGAGCAAGGTGCCGACCGACATCACCGAAGACGTGATCCGCGAGGTGGCGCTGCCGCTGGGCTGGGTGGACGTGAAAGTCTGCGCGGTCAGCGATGTGTGGTCGGGACTGAAGCTGGTGGTGCGCAAGGGCTTGCGCTAAGCCCACAGACCACTTGGTGGCCGCGTCAGCATTGCGGTAATTGCGGACGCCGGCCAAGGCAAAGGGGTGCAGACTCGCGCCCTTCTCAGCCTGCCGGAGCCCGCCATGGCCGCCCACAAGCCGATCTACAAGTCGCTGTATTTCCAGGTCATCACCGCCATCGTGATGGGGGTGGCGCTGGGGCACTTCCTGCCCGCCACCGGCGAGGCGATGAAGCCGTTCGGCGATGCGTTCATCAAGCTGATCAAGATGATCATCGCACCGATCATCTTCTGCACCGTGGTCGTCGGCATCGCCGGCATGGAGGACATGAAGAAGGTCGGCAAGACCGGTGGCCTGGCGCTGCTGTACTTCGAGGTCGTCAGCAGCATCGCGCTGATCGTCGGCCTGGTCATCGTGAACCTGGTGCAGCCGGGCGCCGGCATGAATGTCGACGCGGCGTCGCTGGACACCAAGGGCATCGCCGCCTACACCGGCCCAGGCAAGATGCAGGGCACGGTCGACTTCTTGCTCAATGTCATTCCCGGCACGGTGGTCGATGCCTTCGCCAAGGGCGAGATCCTGCAGGTGTTGTTGTTTTCGGTGATGTTCGGCTTCGCGCTGCACAAGTTCGGCGGTCGCGGCACGCTCGTGTTCGACATCATCGAGAAGACCTCGCACGTCTTGTTCTCGATCGTCGGCATCATCATGAAGGTCGCCCCGATCGGCGCCTTCGGCGCGATGGCGTTCACGATCGGCAAGTACGGCGTCGGCTCGCTGCTGTCGCTGGGCAAGCTGATGGGCACGTTCTACCTGACCTGCCTGGTCTTCATCTTCGTCGTGCTGGGGCTGATCGCCCGGCTGCACGGCTTCTCGGTCTGGAAGTTCATCAAGTACATCAAGGAAGAACTGTTGATCGTGCTCGGCACGTCATCGAGCGAGTCAGTGCTGCCACGCATGATGGCCAAGATGGAGAACCTGGGTGCGCGCAAGTCGGTCGTCGGCCTGGTCATCCCGACCGGTTATTCGTTCAACCTCGACGGCACCTCGATCTACCTGACGATGGCGGCGGTGTTCATCGCCCAAGCCACCAACACGCCCATGACGCTGATGCAGCAGCTGACCTTGCTGGGCGTGCTGCTGCTGACCAGCAAGGGCGCTGCCGGTGTCACCGGCAGCGGCTTCATCGTGCTGGCCGCCACGTTGTCGGCGGTCGGTGGCGTGCCGGTGGCCGGGCTGGCGCTGATCCTCGGCATCGATCGCTTCATGTCCGAAGCGCGTGCGTTGACGAACCTGATCGGCAACGGCGTCGCCACGGTGGTCGTCGCCAAGTGGACGGGCGACCTCGACACCGCGCGGCTGCAACGACAGCTGAACAACGAGACCGACGCYGAAGCCGAGGAGCCTGAAGCGGTGCTGGACACCACCGAGCAGCACATGCCGGTGGCCGTATCGCGCTGAGCCGCCCGCCTGCCCGAATCCCTACTGGACAACTCGAGCGGGCGGGGTGTATCCCTGCCGGCGAGTTGGACTTGGGGTTTAGCCTGAAGGTATGAACCCTAGGTGTTTGCGAGTACCCCACCGGGAATACCGCTTGCTGTAACTGTGCGTTGCAACATGGATTACACGCGCAGGTAATTTGCATCGGCGGAAATTGCTGCCATTTGAGGCCTACCTCGCCATAGGCTGTGAAGTATTTGGCAGAAACCCGCACTGTGCGTCGCGCAGATTTGGGGTTGCGCCTGCCTGTTGCGACGTTTCTAATTCCGTTCGCCGGGAAATCATCGGCACTGGAATCTCAGGGTCAAAGACACAGGGGACATTCCTCATGAAGATGAAGCAAGTCGTTTGGGCAGTGGCAGCGGCATCCGCGCTGCTGGCGGGTGTGTCAGCTCAGGCAGCGCTGGTGCGCTACCACATGGCTGGCGTGGTGACCGAAAGCGGTGTGTTCGATGACGGCACGACGCTGGCCGAAGGCACGCCGGTAAAGATCTCGTACAGCTATGAGACCAAGCAACCGTCCTCGTACATGCAACGCAATGACGACGGCTCCGGCATGGCTTCCTACGACTTCGTCCAGCCCTACCACTTCCGGATCCGCGCAGGCACCCATTTCGCCCGCGTAGATGGCTTCAAGGTCACGCTGAACAATGATCTGAACCAGCCCTTCGGCGACACCTTCGACCTCGAAGCTGTCGGCGGGGTCCATATCGACCATGTGATGCAGCCCGACGCGAAGTTCACCGTTTCGCTGCTCAGCCAGTTCGGCAATACCAGCGCTCTGCGCTCGCTGAACCTGCCCAAGCACCTGAACGAATGGTCGTTCGACGCCTTCCGCTCGGCCCGCCTGGCCGCCGCCGGCGACCGCACGCTGCTGATGGTCCGCATCGACCACATCTTCTCGAAGGTCTGCGCGCAGACGCTGCCGGGCACCGACGACTGCGCCCCCGAATAAGTCGCTTCGCTTCTCCGTTTTCACCTTCTGCGCGCGTGCGCGTGAGGCCTTGACCAGGCCCGCGTCACGCGCGTTGGCCTTTGTGGGCCTTCGCAGGCCTTCCCCTCGCAGGGTTTGACCGCGCTTGTGGCTGTCACACGGCGTCGCCCAGAATCGCGCCGGGTCACTAACCAGGTAGGAGAGCGGACATGAAAGCATATGGCGCCGAGTTCATCGGCACGTTCTGGCTGGTATTGGGAGGCTGCGGCAGCGCAGTGCTCGCTGCGGCGTTTCCGGGTGTTGGCATYGGGCTGCACGGGGTCTCGCTGGCCTTCGGGCTGACCGTGCTGACGATGGCGTATTCGATTGGCCATATCTCGGGCTGTCATCTGAACCCGGCGGTCAGCATCGGCCTGTGGGCGGGTGGTCGCTTCCCGGCGGCCAAACTGCTGCCGTACATCGTGGCCCAGGTCTTGGGAGCGGTGGCAGCCGGTGGTGTGCTGTTTGTCATCGCCAGCGGCAAGGCGGGTTTCGATTTGGCGGGCAGTGGCTTTGCCTCGAACGGCTACGGCGCCCATTCGCCGGGTCAGTATTCGATGGTGGCCGCGCTGGTCTGCGAGGTGGTGATGACGGCGTTCTTCCTGATCGTCATCCTCGGCGCCACCGACAAGCGCGCACCGGCCGGCTTCGCGCCGATCGCGATCGGCTTGGCCCTGACGCTGATCCACCTGATCAGCATCCCGGTCACCAACACCTCGGTKAACCCGGCCCGCTCCACTGGCGTGGGCGTGTTTGTCGGTGGTTGGGCGATCGAGCAGCTGTGGCTGTTCTGGGTCGCGCCGATCGTCGGTGCGGTGATTGGTGCCAAGGTCTACGGTTTCCTGGGGTCAGAAGACTGACGAGCGGCACTGCGCCGATCTGATTGAAGGGCCCGGTTCGCCGGGCCCTTTGTCTTTGCGKGGAGTTTCCCGGCCGATCACCCCCGTCGACTACAAAAGCAGCGAGCTTGGGAGGCCAAGCGCAAGTGGTTCTTTTGAGAGGTCGGAGCGTGCAAAGTCTCTTGTAATCTTGTAATTACAGGATTACGATCCCAGCCATGGTCATCCCCGCGGCTTCTTCGTCGACGGCACCGGTCCGTGGCACCTCGCTTCACGACGAAGTGGCCACTCGCCTCCGGGCGATGGTGTTCGAGCGGCAACTGGCGCCCGGCGAGTGGATCGACGAGAAGGCGCTGGCCAGTGGCTGGCAGATCAGCCGCACGCCGCTGCGCGAGGCGCTGAAGGTGCTGGCCGCCGAAGGGCTGGTCGAGCTGGTGCCGCAGCGCGGCTGCCGGGTGGTCGAGCTGAGTGACGACGACGCCGACCAGCTGTTCCCGGTGATGGCGCTGCTCGAAGGCCGCTGCGCCTTTGAGGCCACACGCAACGCAACGCCGGCCGACCGCGCCACGCTGCGYCGCCTGCACGACGAGCTGGAGCGCCACGCCACCGCGCAAGACCGGGACGGCTACTACCGCGCCAACCACGAGTTCCACACCCTCGTGCAGCAGCTGGCCCACAACCGCTGGCTCGACCGCTCGACCGGCGACCTGCGCCAGTTCCTGCGCCTGATGCGCGGCCGCCAGCTGAAGCTGCCGGGCCGCATCGATGCGTCGATCAATGAACACCGCGTGCTGATCGACGCGATGCTGACCGGCGACGCCGCCCGCGCCGAGCGCACGATGCACGACCACCTGATGGCTCAGCTGGCGGCGCTGAAAGCTTTGCGAACGAGGGAGCGCGACGCGGCGCCACACAACGATCCGAACGCCGATCAACTGACCGCCGGAGGCCCCGCCGATGCTGGTTGACAGCCTGCGCGAAGCCGCGCGCCGCCGCGGCGCCGACCACGACCTGCGGACGCTCGCGTCCGAGTGCGAGCACCTGCTGTCGCAGCGCGGCGAAGCCAGCAGCACGCAGATCGCGCGCCAGATCGTCGAGCGCCTGCAAGACCTGCTGGCTGAACCGGGCCGCAAGGACGGCACCCGCAGCGCCGCACTGGACCGCTTCTTCGCCCACCTGGCCGACAACTTCAGCCCTGAGCCGACGGCCGTGCTGGCCAGCGCACAGGCCTATGCGGCGCAGCCGGACGCGGCGCACCTGATCGCGCTGATCGAACACACCGAGCCGCGTCGGCAAGAACTGTTTCGCCGCATCAACCGCGCGACGGGTGGCACGGCGGCGTTGATCGGCCTCCGCCGCGCGCTGCTCGAACGCCTGCCCAAGAAACCCGAGTGGCGCGCCCTCGAAGCCGATCTGCTGCACCTGCTGTCGAGCTGGTTCAACCCGGGCTTTCTCGAAATGCGCCAGGTCAGCTGGCGCTCGCCGGCGCAGTTGCTGGAGCAGATCATTCGCCACGAGGCGGTGCACGAGATCGACGGCTGGGACGATCTGCGCCGCCGCCTGCTGCCCGATAGGCGCTGCTTCGCGTTCTTCCACCCGCAGCTGCCAGAAGAGCCTCTGATCTTCGTCGAGGTCGCGCTACTGCCCGAGATGGCCGCGGCGATCCCGCCGTTGATCGACAAGAAGGCGCAAGCGCCGTCGCCGGACAGCTTCAAGGTCGCCGTGTTCTACAGCATCAGCAACTGCCAACCGGGGCTGCGTGGCGTGTCGCTCGGCAACTTCCTGATCAAGCGCGTGGCCGAGGAGTTAAAGGCCGAGCTGCCGCAGCTGAAGACCTTCTGCACGCTGTCGCCGATCCCCGGCTTCATGGCGTGGCTGCTGGCCACGCGCGACGCGACGCCGCTGCCAGGCCTGAAGCCCGCGCTGGCCCAACGAATGGCTCAGGCGCGCGAAACCCTGCAGAAAGCCTGTGGTGGCGACCTGGCCAGCTTGGCCCAGACCGCAACGCACGCCGCGCTGACCAAACCGGCGCAGCAAGCTCTGCTGCAACTGGCCGCGCTGTACCTGGTGCATCAATCACCCCAACCCGGCGGCGACCCGGTGGCACGCTTTCACCTCGACAACGGCGCGCGGCTCGAACGCCTGAACCTGCAGGGCAACCCGTCCGCCAAGGGGCTGAAACAGTCGGCCGGCTTGATGGTCAATTACCTGTACGACTTGGCGAACATCGACGCCTGCCACGATCGCTTCGTGCACGGTGAGGTGGCGCATTCGCGCGCGATCTCGCGGCTGCTGTGAGCGTACCTAACTAGATCCACTGACGGAGACATGCGATGACGCCCCATCACCCCCGCCGCTTGGCCCTGATCGCGTTGGCTGCCGCGGCGGCGGCCATGTCCGCACCACAGGCGCTGGCGCAGGCAAGCGCCTGGCCGGCCAAGCCGGTGACCATCATCGTGCCCTTCCCCGCTGGCGGTGGCACCGACGCTTTCGCGCGCCCGTTGACGGCGATGTTGACCAAGCAGACCGGCAAGCAGTTCATCATCGACAACAAGGGCGGCGCCGGTGGCACGCTGGGCGCCACCATAGCCTCGCGCGCCGCGCCGGACGGCTACACCTTCTTCATGGGCGCGGTGCACCACGCGATCGCGCCGGCGATGTACCCCAAGCTCGAGTACCACCTGGACACCGACTTCGTGCCGGTCGGCCTGATCTCCAACGTGCCGCAGGTCATCGTCGTCAACCCGCAGCGGGTGCCGGTCAACGACCTGAAGGGCCTGCTCGACTACGTGCGGGCCAACCCCGGCAAGCTGAACTACGGCTCGGCCGGCAATGGCACTTCGCACCACCTGGCCGGTGAGCTGTTCAAGCTGCAGACCAAGACCTTCATCACCCACATCCCCTACCGCGGCGCCGGACCGGCGCTGCAGGATCTGGTGGCCGGCCAGGTCGACCTGATGTTCGATGGCCTGGCCTCCAGCGCCACCCACATCAAGAGCGGCCGCATCAAGGCGCTGGCCGTAGCATCAGACAAGCGAGCCCCCGGCTTCCCCGATGTGCCGACCAGCATCGAAGGCGGCGTGCCGACCTACCAGGTCTCCACCTGGTATGGCCTGTGGGCGCCCAAGGGCACACCGAAGGAGGCCATTGCCGCGATGCAGGCTGAGATGAAGAAAGCCTTCGCCACCGACGAGATCAAGTCGGCCTGGACGGGGCTGGGCACCGCCATGCCGAACCTGTGGGGCAATGACTTCGGCAAATTCGTCGCCAGCGAAACCAGCCGCTGGGCCGAGGTCGTCAAATCTTCTGGTGCAAAGCTCGACTGATGGCTGGTCACGTTGTTCTTCACCAAGCCGACGCGCAAGGCATTGCGCGCCTGCAGTTCTCGCACCCCGGCAAGCTGAATGCGTTGTCGGTGCAGATGTGGCGCGACCTGCGCGCGCTGGTTGACGAGCTGAATGCCCTGCCGCCCGAGCAAGGCCCGCGGGTCGTGATCGTGCAAGGCGATGGCGGCAGCTTCGTCGCCGGGGCGGACATCGAGGAGTTCCCCGACTTCCGCTTCGATGCCGAGACGCTGGCGCACTACCACGAAGAGGTGGTGGCGCCAGCGCTGAATGCGCTGCTCGACTGCGAGCGCCCGCTGGTCGCGCAGATCGAAGGCGCGTGCGTTGGTGGTGGTCTCGAGATCGCGGCTTGCTGCGACATCCGCCTGTGCGGCGAATCAAGCCGCTTCGGTGTGCCGATCGCCAAGCTCGGCTTCCCGATGGCACCGCTGGAGATCGAGATCGTCGCCCGCGTGATCGGTGAGACCTGTCTGCGTGAGCTGCTGCTGGAAGCACGCGTGCTCAACGCCGACGAGGCGCGCCAGCGCGGCTTGGTGACACGGGTGGTGCCCGACGAAAAAGTGGCCACCGAAGCGCGGCGCAGTGCCGAGGCAATGGCGGCGCTGTCGCCTCAAGCGTTGCGCCTGAACAAGCGCGCGCTGCGCCAGTTCGGCCCCGCGTATGGCAGCAGCCTGGATGAACGTGCGCCGCATTACGCTTACGCCCCTTCCGCCGAGCACCGCGAAGGCCTGGCCGCCTTCAACGAGAAACGCCCGGCACGTTTTGGCGGCACCCCGCCGCCCGACCACGACAAGCCCTTGCCATGAATCTTTTCGCCGCCCTGCGCCAAGCCTTTCCGGCCGATCCGGATGGCTGCGCGATCGAGCCGGTTGACGGCCCCGACACCACGCACGTCTACACCTGGCGCGACCTGGACCACGCCAGCGCACGCATCGCCAACCTGCTGGATTCGCTCGCGCTGCCGCCGGCCAGCCGCATCGCCGTGCAGGTCGAGAAAAGCGTCGAAGCGCTGCTGCTGTACCTCGGCGTGCTGCGCGCCGGCCACGTGTTCCTGCCGCTGAACACCGCCTACCAAGCGGCCGAGATCGAGTACTTCATCGGCAACGCCGAACCCGCTGTCGTCGTCTGCTCGGGCAAGAACTTCACCTGGATCAGCCGGCTCGCTTTCAAGGCCGGCACGACCCACGTCTTCACATTGAATGAAGACCGCAGCGGCACGCTGCTGGAGCGCGCCGCTTTCCACGCCGATAGCCACACGCCGGCCACGAAGAGCACCGACGACCTGGCCGCGATCCTCTACACCAGCGGCACCACCGGCCGCAGCAAGGGCGCGATGCTGACGCATGGCAACCTGCTGTCGAACGCGCAAACCCTGAAGGACTACTGGGCTTGGCAGAAGGGGGACGTGCTGATCCACGCGCTGCCCATCTTCCATGTGCACGGCCTGTTTGTCGCCTCGCATGGCGCGCTGCTGAACGGCAGCAAGATGCTGTGGTTCAGCAAGTTCGATCCGAGGGCGGTGCTGGCGCGTCTGGGCGAAGCCACCGTCTTCATGGGCGTGCCGACGTTGTACGTGCGCCTGCTCGGCGAGGCCGGGCTGACGCAGGCCGCCTGCCAGCACATGCGCTTGTTCATCAGCGGCTCGGCGCCCTTGCTGATCGAGACCTTCAACGATTGGCGCACGCGCACCGGCCACACGATTCTCGAACGCTACGGCATGAGCGAAACGGTGATGCTGACTTCGAACCCGTACCGTGCCGAAGACGGCGAGCGGCGCGGTGGCACCGTCGGTTTCCCTTTGCCCGGCGTGGGCTTGCGCGTGCGCGACGACCAGGCCCAGGCGTTGCCTGCAGGCGAGGTCGGTGGCATCGAGGTCAAGGGGCCGAACGTGTTCGCCGGCTACTGGCGCATGCCTGAGAAGACCAAAGAAGAGTTCACCACCGACGGCTGGTTCAAGACCGGCGATGTCGGCAAGGTCGATGCCGATGGCTACGTGACCATCGTCGGCCGCAGCAAGGACCTGATCATCACCGGCGGCTACAACGTCTACCC
>NZ_JBFUGE010000075.1:0-18137 GCF_056403075.1 Ideonella sp. P3_A4
GCCATGCACCACCTGCTGCTGGGCCACGGCTTGGCGGTGCCGGCGCTGCGTGCGAACGACAAGGCGCCTGTCGGACTGGTGGCCAATGTCAACGGTGTGACCGCGGCCTCGGACAGCGCTGAAGACCAGCTGGCGGCGCGGCGCGCCCACGCCAACAACAACCTCTGGGTGCTGGACGCCTTGTTCAAAGGCCAGTACCCCGAGGAACTGCGCCAGCTCTGGCCCGACGCGGTGGCGCCGGTCCGCGACGGCGACATGGCCACGATCTCGGTGCCGACCGACTTCGTCGGCATCAACTACTACTTCCGCACGGTGGTGGCCAGCGACGGCGGCCACGGCTATGTCGTCAAGCCGCTGCCCGACGTCGAGCGTACGCAGATGGGCTGGGAGGTGCACCCGGACAGCCTGCGCAACCTGCTGGTCGAATTCCACCAGCGCTACCCCGCGCTGCCGCCGATCTACATCACCGAGAACGGCATGGCCAGCGACGACCAGGTGCAAGCTGGCCACGTGCACGACGAACAGCGCATGCGCTACCTCGGCCGGCACTTCGCCGCGATCGACCAGGCGATGCAGCAGGGTGTGGATGTGCGCGGCTACTTCGTCTGGTCGCTGCTCGACAACTTCGAATGGGCCTATGGCTACGAAAAGCGCTTCGGCATCGTCCACGTCGACTACACCACGCAGCAGCGCACGCCGAAAGACAGCGCCCTCGCGCTGAAAGCATTCTTCCAACAGCGCGCCGAACGCGCCTGACAATTCCGACCCCAGCAGGAGACAAAAGAGATGAATCAAACCGCCACCCGCATCGCCATTGCCGTCGCGTTGGCCTGTGGCGCCGCCGCAGCCCAGGCCCAGACCAAGGCCGAGGTCATCCACTGGTGGACCTCGGGCGGCGAGTCGGCCGCGCTGAAGGAACTGGCCAACGCCTACAAAGCGGCCGGTGGCGTGTGGGTCGACAGCGCGATCGCCGGTGGCGAGGCCTCGCGCGCTGCTGCGGTGAACCGCATCGTCGGTGGCACGCCGTCGACCGCGGCGCAGTTCAACACCTCGAAGCAGTTCCACGACATCATCGACGCAGGCCTGCTGAACAACGTCGACGATGTCGCGATCAAGAACGGCTGGGACAAGATGCTGCCCGCGCCGATCCTGAACGCCGTCAAGGTCAAGGGCCACTACTACGCGGTGCCGGTCAACATCCACATGCCGGCGTGGTTCTGGTACTCGAAGCCGGCGTTTGCCAAGGCCGGCATCGCCGCCGAGCCGAAGACGCCTGATGAATTCTTTGCTGCGCTGGACAAGCTGAAGGCCGCCGGCGTGGTGCCTCTCGCCCAAGGCGGTCAACCTTGGCAAGAAAAGCTGCTGTTCGACGGCTGGTTGGCGCACGCCGGCGGCACCGAGCTGTACCTGAAGTTCTACCGCGACCGCGACGCAGCGACGGTGCAGGGCCCGGCGTTCAAGGCTGTGCTCGCATCGTTCAAGCGTCTGAAGGGTTATGTCGACGCGGGCTCACCAGGCCGCAACTGGAACGACGCGACTTCGCTGGTCATCAGCGGCAAGGCCGGTGTGCAGCTGATGGGCGACTGGGCCAAGGGCGAGTTCCAGAACGCCAACCAGACGGCGGGCAAGGAATACGGCTGTTTCCCCGGTTTCGGCCCGAAGTCGCCTTACATCATCGCGGGTGACGTGTTTGTCTTCCCGAAGACCACCGACCCGGCGCAGATCAAGGCTCAGCACCTGCTGGCCGACACCTTCACCGCCCCGGCAACACAGGTGGCCTTCAACAACAAGAAGGGCTCGATCCCGATCCGCACCGACGTCGATGCGAAGGGCATGGACCTGTGTGCCCAGATCGGCCTGCAGGTGATGAAAGACCCGACGCGCCATCTGCCGAACTCTGAGATGCTGGTCGCACCCGACGTGGCCGGCGCGCTGCAGGACATCATCACCAAGTTCTGGAACACCAACCAGAGCGTCGATGATGCGGCGAAGGCGATGGCCTCGGCGATCAAGAGCTGACGCTTCGGAGGTTTGATGTCGTCTTCGCGCCGCAGCCGCGGGCTGCGCAACGTCGCAGCCTATGCGGCGCTGTTGCCCATGGCCGTCACCGTGCTGCTGGCCTATCTGGGCACGATGGCCTGGTCGGTCAAGGTCTCGTTCAGCAGCTCGCGCACCTTGCCGGTCGACAACTTTGTTGGCCTCGCGCAGTACACGAAGCTGTTCGAGACCGAACGCTGGATGTTGTCGCTGCAGAACATGGCGCTGTTCGGCGTCTTGTTCATCGTCGGCTGCATGGGGCTGGGTTTTGCGCTGGCGGTGTTCATCGACCAGCGGGTCAAGGGCGAGGGTGTATTGCGCACCGTGTTCCTCTACCCGTACGCGATGTCGTTCGTCGCGACCGGCCTGGTCTGGCAGTGGCTGCTGAACCCCGAGCTGGGGCTGCAGGCAAYGATCCGCGGCTGGGGCTTCGAGAGCTTCACGCTCGACTGGATCGTGCAGCAGGACGCGGTGATGTACGCGATCGCGCTCGCCGCGGTCTGGCAGGCTTCGGGCCTGGTGATGGCGCTGATGCTGGCGGGTTTGCGCGGCATCGACGACAGCCTGTGGAAGGCCGCGCGCATCGACGGCATCCCGCCGTGGCGCGTCTACGTGTCCATCGTGCTGCCGATGCTCGGGCCGTCGATCGGCACCGCACTGGTGCTGCTATCGGTCGGCGTGGTCAAGGTGTTCGACGTGGTGGTGGCGATGACGCAGGGCGGCCCGGGGTTGGCCAGTGAAGTGCCGGCCAAGTTCATCATGGACAACCTGTTCGGCCGCGCCAACATCGGCCTTGCTTCTGCGGCGTCCACCGTCCTGCTGGCCACCGTGCTGGCCGTCGTTGCGCCGTGGCTGTATGCGCGGCATCGTGCTGGAGCAAAAGCAGGGGCCCACGGATGAGCGCCGTGATTCACACTCCGGCCATGCCCGCCGCCAAGCCTGCCAGTCGCCGACGCTCATTGCCGCGCCCGGCCCGCATCGGCATCTACGCCTTCTTGTTGACCGCGGCAGCGTTCTTCCTGCTGCCGCTGTACGTGATGCTGGTCACCTCGGTCAAGCCGATGGAGGAGATCCGCCTCGGCCACATCTTCGGCCTGCCGATGAAGATGACGCTGGAGCCCTGGGTGCAGGCCTGGTCGGCGGTCTGTACCGGCTTGCAGTGCGAGGGCATCCAGGGCGGCTTCTGGAACTCGGTCGCGATCGTCGTGCCCAGCACCATCGTGTCGATCCTCGTCGGTGCGCTCAACGGCTATGCGCTGTCGTTCTGGCGCCCGCGGTTCAGCAACGGGTTGTTCCTGCTGCTGCTGATCGGCGCCTTCGTGCCTTACCAGGTGCTGATGTTCCCGCTGGTGCGGGCGTTCGCGTCGATGTCGCTGTTCGGTACCTTGCCCGGCATCGTGCTGATCCACACGATCTTCGGCATGCCGGTGATGACGCTGCTGTTCCGCAACTACTACGCCACCGTGCCGCGCGAGCTGTTCATGGCGGCACGCATCGACGGTGGCGGCTTCTGGCGCATCTTCGTGCAGCTGATGCTGCCGATGAGCCTGCCGATCATCGTGGTCGCGGTGATCATGCAAGTCACCGGCATCTGGAACGACTTCATCCTCGGGCTGACCTTTGCCGGCCGCGAACACCTGCCGATGACTGTGCAGCTGAACAACGTCATCAACACCACCACCGGCGAACGGCTCTACAACGTCAACATGGCGGCGACGCTGCTGACCTCGTTGGTGCCGCTCGTCATCTACCTCGTGTCCGGCCGCTGGTTCGTGCGCGGCATCGCCGCCGGCGCTGTGAAGGGCTGATCGTGTCCAGTGTTTCGATCCAACAACTCGGCGTGCGCATGGGCGCCGTCAACATCCTCGAACAACTCGATCTGGCGGTGCAGGAAGGCGAGTTCCTCGTGCTGCTCGGGCCTTCGGGCTGCGGCAAGAGCACGCTGCTGCACAGCATCGCCGGGCTGATCGATGTCGACGCCGGCAGCATCCACATCGGCGGCAAGGACGTGACCTGGGCCGACCCGAAGGACCGCTCGATCGGCATGGTGTTCCAGTCTTATGCGCTGTACCCGACGATGAGCGTCGAGCGCAACATGAGCTTTGGCCTGCGCGTGGCCGGGTTGCCCAAGCAAGAGATCAACAAGCGCGTGCAGCGTGCCTCGAAGATGCTGCAGCTCGACCCGCTGCTGGCGCGCAAGCCCGCGCAGCTGTCGGGCGGCCAGCGCCAGCGCGTCGCGATCGGCCGTGCGCTGGTGCGCGAGGCGCAGGTCTTCCTGTTCGACGAGCCCTTGAGCAACCTCGACGCGAAGCTGCGCACCGAACTGCGGCGCGAGCTGAAGCAACTGCACCGCGAACTCGGCGCGACGATGATCTACGTGACGCACGACCAGGTCGAGGCGATGACGCTGGCCAGCCGTGTCGCGGTGATGCGTGGTGGCCGCATCCAGCAGATCGGCGCACCGGGCGAGGTCTACGCCCGGCCGGCCAACATGTTCGTCGCCGGTTTCCTGGGTAGCCCAAGCATCAACTTTGTTCATGGCCAGCTGAGCGGATTGGAGGGCGATCGCGCCGCATTCCGCGCCGGCGCGTTCGAAGCCAGCTTGCCACGCGAGGTGTTCTTGCATGCGCCGCCGGCGAATGCCGAGGCCGTGCTCGGCGTTCGGCCGGAGCACATCTCGCTCACGCCACCGGGCGAAGCGCACATCCCCGCCGAGGTGACGCTGGTCGAGCCGATGGGTTCGCACCAGGTGGTGTGGCTGGACATGCAGGGCCAGCGCCTGGCCGCGATCGTCAACAGCGCCGTGCCGCCCGAGATCGGCGACCGCGTGGGTGTGGCGATGGACTTGGAGCGCGCCTGCCTGTTCGACCCACRCAGCGAAGAGCGCTTGTAGCCCGCCCCAGCGCCAGAGTCCCTCTATGATCGGCCGGCGAACCGATCCCGGTTCGGCTGGCAGGGACGATGGCAACAATCAAAGATGTGGCGCGGCTGGCAGGCGTGGGCGTGGGCACCGCGTCGCGCGTGATCAGCGGCAAGGGCTCATTCTCGAAGGACGCGGCCGAGCGCGTGGCCGTGGCCGTTAAGCAGCTGGGCTTTCGGCCCAGCGCCACGGCGCGTGCCTTGTCGCTGCGCAGCACCGGCACCATCGGCGTCTTCGTGCCCGATTTCAAGGGCCCGTACTACGGCCCGCTGCTGCACGCCATTGACACCGAACTGCGCCAGTACGACCGTCACATGGTGGTGGCGAACGGCTGCGGCCACGACGACCGTCGCCAGCAGGCGCTTGACGGCGTGCGTTTCCTGATCAGCCGCGACTGCGACGGCATCATCGTCAGCAGCACCGCGCTGAAAGACGTCGACTTCATGCAGCTGCGCGACGGCTACCCGCAGCTGGCGTTGGTCAACCGCGAGGTCAAAGGCATGCGCAGCCATTGCTTCACCGTTGACCACCGGGCCGCCGGCCACCTGGCGGCGCGGGCGCTGCTCGACCAAGGCCATCGCCGCTTCGCCGTTGTCTCCGGCCCCGCCGCGGCCAGCGACAACAAGCAGCGGCTGCAGGGCTTTTTCGAAGCGCTCGGGGAGCTCGGCCTCGATGCGGCGCAGGTGCCGGTGGAAGAGGGTGACTTCGCGGCGGAAAGTGGCTGGGAGGCGGTCGAGCGGCTGCTCGCGCGCGACCGGCCGTTCACGGCGCTGTTCTGCGCCAACGACCAGATGGCGATGGGCGCCTTGAGCTGCCTGCAACACCGCGGCATCGCGGTGCCGCGCCAAGTGTCGGTGCTCGGCTACGACGACACCGATGTGGCGGCCTTCCTGTCGCCGCGCCTGACCAGCGTGCACATCCCCGTCGACGAGATGGGGCTGAACGCCTGCCGCATGCTGCTCAACAGCTGCTATGGCATGACGCTGAAGATCTCGCGCGAGTTCGAGCCGACTGTCGTGCACCGCGACTCGGTGGCAAAGCAATAGGCGGCGGAGCCCGTTCAGGATGACCGCGGGCTGTCGAGCCACCTCGACAGCATCGCCTGCACATGCTGCGGTGGCGCCGGCTTGCCGATGAAGTCGTTCATCCCCGCCTGCCGGCAGCGCAGCTCGTCGTCGGCAAACGCACTGGCGGTGACGGCGACGATGGGCACATCCGCGCCACGCGCGAGCCGACGTATCTGCCGGGTCGCTTCAAGGCCGTCCATGCCGGGCATGTGCACGTCCATCAGGATCAGCGCGTAGTCGATTTCGGCAGCCATGGCGACGGCTTCGGTGCCGTTGGCGGCACAGTCCACGGTCAGCCCGGCGCGCGTCAGCGTTGCGGCACCGATCTCGCGATTGACAGGATCGTCGTCAACGAGCAATACGCGAGAAGTCRCGCGCTCTCTTGGCGGCCCCAAAGACAGGGCCGCTGCGGCATGAAGGTCTGCCACGATGATCGCGCCGGAATCCTTGCGCAAGCGCGCGGTGAACCAGAACGTGCTGCCCTGGCCAGGGGTGCTGTCGGCRCCGGCGTCGCCGCCCATCAAGGYGGCGAAGTGCTTGGTGATCGAGAGCCCGAGCCCGGTGCCGCCGTGCCGGCGCGTGATGCCGTTGTCGACCTGCTCGAACGCGGTGAACAGCCGCGCCATCCGGTCGGGGGCGATGCCGACGCCGGAATCGGTGACCGAGAACCGCAGACGCGCGTCGCCCGGCCCGTCTTCCAGCACCTCGACCCGGACGTCGATCGTGCCCGACTCCGTGAACTTCACGGCGTTGACCACGTAGTTGAGCAAGGCCTGCTGAACCCGGGTGTGATCGCCGACCAGGCCGGCGGGCAGCGGGGCAATCTCGTGGCCCAGCCGCAGGTTCTTTGCGTTGGCGTCGTATTCGACCATCGCGATCACGTTCTCGACCACGGTTTCGATGCTCAGCGGCTCTTCATGGAGCGTGAACTTGCCGG
The DNA here is from genome assembly GCF_056403075.1 of Ideonella sp. P3_A4. Taxonomy (NCBI): domain Bacteria; kingdom Pseudomonadati; phylum Pseudomonadota; class Betaproteobacteria; order Burkholderiales; family Sphaerotilaceae; genus Ideonella; species Ideonella sp. P3_A4. The sequence goes on from NZ_JBFUGE010000075.1 coordinate 6,962, forward strand.
ACTCGATCTTTGAAAGGTCCAGCACGGCGCCGATGGTGGCCATCAGGTGCGTGCTGGCCTGCTCGAGTTGCACCATGCGGCGATCTTGCTCGGGCGTCAGGCCGCCCACGCGAACCAGCTGCGACAGCCCCATGATCGCGTTCAGCGGGGTACGGATTTCGTGGCTCATGTTGGCCAGAAACTCGGCCTTGCTCCGCGCGCCGGCCTCGGCCATCTGCTTGGCCCCCACCAACTCCCGCGTGCGCTCGGCGACCTTCAGGTCGAGCTCGCGATTCAGCCGCGCCAGGTGCCGGTTCCAGGCCATCACCAACAGCAGCAGCAGCGTGGCCGCAGCGACGACACCGCCGACCCACTTGGCCAGCAACACCGTGTCGACCGCCTTTTCGTAACGCACAGCCGTCCAGTGCAAGATGATCTCTTGGCGCTTTTCCGGCGGCAGCGCGTTGATCGCGCGTTGGAACAGGCTCTTCAGGTACGGGTCGTCGTTGCGCACGGCGATCTGCATGGCCATGCGCTCGGTGAGTTGTGACGCGACCCGCAGGTCCGTCATCCCTTCCATCAGCAGGTGGCGATTGGCGATCGGCAGCGTGCCGATGAAGCCGAAGATTTCGCCTTTCTGCACCGCGCGCAGCCCTTCGCCCGCGTCGGCGTACTCGCGGATCGTGATCCCGGGAACGCGGGCCTTGATGGCCGGCACGGCGCCGAACGCGCGGATCACGCCGAAGCGCTCGTGCAGGTGCGGCCCGATGTCGTTGAAGTAGGGCTGCGCACTGCGGGTGACGATCACGATCGGGAAGTCCGCGTAGGGCGTCGTGAAGTCGAGGTAGGCGCGTCGTTCGGGTGTTTCCTGGGCGAACGAAATGAGGTCGCAGCGCCGGGCTTTCGCGTCTTCCAGGGTCTCGCTCCAGCTGCGCGAGGCGACGAAGTCGAGCCGAACCCCCATGGTCTGGGCCAGGCGAGAGACGATGTCCGGTGCGATGCCGACATGCGTGCCGTCACTGGTCACTTCGCTGAGTGGCGCGCCGGCGGGGGCGCTGCACACCCGCAGCATGTTCTGCTTTTCGAGCAGGTACTGGCGTTCCTGCGCGTTGAGGGCTATGTGGCTCACCGCCCGGCCGAACAGCAGGTCCACCGCGCCTTTGGACATCCAGCGTTCGGCGAGGCTCGCGCGCTCTTCGACCGAGGTGCTGGCATCGCGCGGTTGATCAACGCGGCGAGCATCGAGGCGTCTTTGCGCAGCGCAAAGCGCGATGGTGTCTGGGCGTTGTCGATCGAGCCGACGACGGCCAGGTCGGCAATGGCGCGCGCGGCCATCTGGTATTCGACGACCGCGGTGGTCTCGATGTACGCGTCGGCCTTGCCCTGCGAGACGAACAGCAGGCATTCGGCGACTGCAGCGCATTCGACCCGCGTCGCCGCGATGCCGCTGTCACGGATGATCTTGTCGGAGATGTTGCGCGACTCGACGGCAATGCGCCGGCCGTCGAGCGAGCTGATGTCGGGAAAGGCCGCGCCCGACCGGGCCACGATGGCCTTGGTGGCGTAGCGGTAGGGCTCGGTGAACAGCATGAGCTGCTCGCGCTCGGGCGTGCGAGCGATGTCCGGCACGATGTCGAGATGGCCGTCGCCCAGCATCTGCAAGCCCTGCGCGAAGGTCGCCGGGACGTAGGTGATGTTGGTCAGCCCCAGCTTGCGCAGCAGCAGACGCAGGAACTCGACCGTGAAGCCGCTGGCCTGTCCATCCTTGAAGTACTCGAAGGGCGGGCGATCGACGATCAGGATGCGCACAGGTGGCTGAGCTCGGACGAAATCCTGCTCAGCCGGGGACAGGCTCACCCCGGCCGGATCAGCTTTGTGATCGACCGGGATGCTGACCGTGGTTTCAGCCGTCAGTCCGAGGCCGGGCAGGAGAAGTGCCCACAGCCACAGAAGCCGGAACAGGCTTGCCGCTGTCACCCATACCCTCGCGCAGCGGACGATCAGGGGACGAACAACCGACGTCGCCGACTGCTGAACCGCTTCCAACGAGTGTAGCGATTCGAGGGCCGCGCGCAACCGCGGTTCTCACGGGGGCGGCGCCGGTGGTCCGAGGCGCCGGCCTGCTACCGCCAGCGCTTGTGCGTCAGCACCACGTGAGTCGCCTGTTCGGTGGCRACGCGCTCGGTGCATTGGTAGCCCAGCGCGGGCAGGTCGAGGCCGGTGAACAGCGCCTCGCCCGAGCCCAGCAGCTTGGGCACCAGCGCCAGGTGCATCTCGTCGACCAGGCTTTCGCGCAGGTAGGCCTTGAGCGTCGCAACGCCGCCGCCCAGGCGGATGTCCTTGCCTGCCGCGGCGGTGCGGGCACGCTCCAACGCCTCGTGAATGCCACCGGTGACGAAGTGGAAGGTCGTACCGCCTTCCATCTCGACCGGCGCTCGGGCATGGTGCGTCAGCACGAATGCCTCGGTGTGGTACGGCGGGTTGTCGCCCCACCAGCCTTTCCACTGGTCATCGGGCCAGTCGCCACGCACCGGGCCGAACATGTTGCGACCCATGATCCAGGCGCCGATGTGGTCGAAGCCGCGCCGCGCAAAGGCGTCGTCTTCGGCGGTCGTCCCCTGGTCCTGGCCGACCATCTGCTGGAAGCTGCGGGTCGGGAAGACCCACTCGTGCAGCGCCATGCCGCCGGCGCCCAGCGGGTTGTCCAGGCTTTGATGCGGACCGGCGCCGTAGCCGTCGAGCGAGACTGAAAAGGCATGCACCCTGAGCTTGGACATCGTGTTCTTTCGTTGATGGCTGTCATCTTGACGACGAAGACCGCGGGTGGCAATCGACACGCCGGGAAGAAAAAACCGGCGCGTTCAGCCCGTTTGCGCCGCGGCGGCGGCCTCTGCGTCCTGCCGGCACAAAGCTGCCACCAGGTCGGACTGGGTGATGATGCCGACCAGCCGACGCTCGCCGTCGACCACCGGGATGTGGTGGTGGCCGGTGCTGGCGAACAGCGGCACCAGCTCGCCCAGCGGCTGGTCGGCGCGGGCCACGCGCACGTCGGTGGTCATGATCTGGCCCACCGCCTCGGCCTTGTCGGTGTGCATCGTCCGCGTGGGGCTCAACAGCGTCTGCAGCCGGTGTTTCCAGCCGTCATGCAGGTCCAGCGTCGGGTCGGCCATGAAATCGGCCAGCGTCACGACGCCGATCACACGCGAAACGCGGTCGACCACCGGCAGCGCCTTGATGCGGCGCTGACGCAGCAGCGCCCAGGCCTCTTGCAGCGGCGTGCCGTAGTCGACCGAGATCGGTTCGCGCGACATGATGTCGGCGCAGCTCAGCTGGCCCATGCGGCGGCGGTAGCCCTCGACCTCGGCCTCGGCCAGCAGCGCTTGCAGGTCGTCTGGGCTCACGTCCAGCACCTGGTTGTAGCGGACCAGCGCGGCTTGCAGGTCGCTAGCCGCCGTTCGCGGCTCGGCCGCCCCGGGCGCGGCCACCACCGGACGCTGGCTGTGCGGATAGCGGCGGCCGGTCAGCGTGTTGTAGGCGATGCCGGCGACCACCAGCAACACGCCGTTGGCCATCACCGGGTACAGCGCGAAGACCGGGTCGTGCACGCCGGTCAGCACCATCAGCAGCGCGCTGGCGCCGCCCGGCGGGTGCAGGCAGCGCAGCGCGAACATCGCGGCGATTGCCAGCGCGACGGCGATGCCGGCCGCCCATTCCGACGTGCCCAGCAGGTGCACGCAGGCCACGCCGACGATGGCACACAAGGTGTTGCCGCCGACGACCGCCCAGGGCTGGGCCATCGGGCTGGACGGCACGCAGAACACCAGCACGGCGCTGGCCCCGATCGGGGCGACGAGCCAGATCGCCGCAGCGCCGAACTGCGGCGACAGCCAATGGCACAGCCAGCCGGTGAGCAGCATGCCCACAGCGGCCCCGCCGACGCAGCGCCAGCGCTCGCGCGCATCGATGGCCATGCGGCCGGGCAGGAAATCAAGCCACCACGATCGACCCAGGTTCGACATCGTCACTTCGGCCCGTGGGCGCGAATGCAGAAAAGGGGACGGATCGTAGTCGACCGCGGGCGAGATGGGCTGGGAACGTGCCTTGCCCCAAATGCCCAGGAACCGGAGCCCGCGATGAACACCAGCACCAGCACCAAGACCTCGACCGCCACCCAGGCCGCCGAAGACCCGCAATCGCACGCCAACGTCGACGTCAACGACAAGGCCGCCGTCGATCGCTGGGCCAAGGCGCTCGGCACGACCGACGAAGCGCTGATGAACGCCGTCAAGTCGGTCGGCACCCGCATCGACAAGATCAAGGACTTCCTCGGCGCCGGCGGGGCAGGCAAGCAGTCGGGCGGGTGACGCTCGGCGGGTCGACGCGCGGCTGCGGTACGCTGCCGGCGTGCGCACTTCTGCCTCGTTGATTGTTGTCGCCGCTCTATTGGTCACGCTGCTGAGCAGCTCGCCTGCGCGGGCCGCCAGCGAGCGCATCGCATGGTTGTGGGACGGTGGGGCTGTGCCCAGCTGGTCCGCCGCGCATGTGGCGGTCGTCGTGCAGCACGTGCTGCTGCGCGGGCCCGACATCCTGGTGCGACCGCGCCCGCAGGCGCCGCCGATCGGCCCGGGCGCGAAGGTCACGCCGGTGGTTCACGTCGAACTGAGCGTGATGCAGCCTCCGGTGCTGGGTGATCGTCAGCGCGAAGTCATCATCCAGGCCGTGCGCCGCGCCGCCGACCACAGCACATCGGGCTGGGTGCAGGTGGACATGGAAGCGCGGCCTTCGCAACGCGCGTTCTACGTCGCGTTGCTGCGTGAGTTGCGGGCCATGCTGCCCACCGACATGCGCCTCAGCGTGACGGCGCTGGCCTGGTGGTGCCGTGCACCGGGCTGGATCGACGAACTGCCTGTCGACGAGGTGGTGCCGATGTTCTTTCGCATGGGCCGCGATGCCCAGGCGATGCGGCAGGTGCTTGTCGACGAGCCCGAGCGCCTGCACCGCCAGTGCCGGCAGGGCGCGGCCGGGTTCTCGGTGCAAGAGCCGGTCGATGCTCCTACATTGACGCGTTACGCCAAGACCTATTGGTTCATCGGCGCTGGCGTTGAGATCGGCACGGCACGGCGCCGTCGAGCCGGCGACGTCGCGATGGTAAGGGAGCTTTCGCAATGACTGAAACATGGTGCCGCCAAGCCGGCGCATTGGCGGTGATCGCACTGGCGGCGGGCGGGATGTCCGGCCCGGCTCGGGCGAGCGGTGATAACGGGCCGACCGACGAGTTCGTTACGCGCTGGGGCCCTGCTGGCTTGACCGCCAGCTATGACGCCGGCCAGCTTGGCGTGGTGCTGCCGAGCTTTCACCGCGTCTACCTGTACACCGCCTGGCGGGCCATCGTGCTCGGGGCAGAGGGCTACAAGAAGGCACCGACGACTGCTGGTGGCCTGGCGCGAGCCGAGGGCTCGGCGGTCGACGGCTGGGTCAACCTGACTGACAAGCAGCATCCCTACACCCAGTGGCTGAAGGCCAGCGAAGCGGCCGCGCCGCGCAAGGCCTCGGTGCCGAGTTCGGATTTCGTCCGCCTGGGCCCCGACTACGGCGGCTACATCAACTGCCCGCCCGCGGCGTTCGTGTTTGCCAAGGACATGCTGCAGACCGTCGGCCAGCGCGCCGACGCCACCCCGCAGCGCGTGGCCAATTGGGTGGCCGCGCAGGACGCGGTGTTCGCCTTCTGCGCCTATGACCCGCAGAAGCGGCCGGACGGCACGCGCAAGCCGCCGCCGCCGCTGCCCACCCCGTTGGCGGCGAACGAGGCGGCCTACTGGCGCCAACTGCGCGAATATCAGATCGCTGCCGCACACTTCTACGGCGCGAGCTTCGCAGAGGCGGCGCAGCGCTTCAGCGCCATCGGCGACACGCCCGAGCATCCGATGCGGGCCTGGGGCGCCTACCTGGCCTTGCGTGCCCACGTTCGCCTGGCCACCGTCGGCGGGCCAGGGGTGGCCGATGCAGCCGTGCCGCCCGAGCAGGACCGCGACGCCGAGGCCGCGAAGCTGATCGCCGAGGCCCAACGCATCCTCGACGATCCCGGCCAGTCTGTTGTCCACGAGGCCACGCGTGCCACCGTGCGCACGCTGCAGTTCCGCCTGACGCCGCGGCGCCGGTTCGGGCAACTGAGCGACCTGCTCGACGACATGGCCACCAATCCCTATCTGGAAGACCACCTGGGCGACTGGCGCCGGCTGGCCAATGGCTTCATCGACGACGACGCGCCTACTGAGACGCGAGAGCCGATCGATGGCCCGATGCGGCAGCGGCACGAGTACTTCGACTGGATGCGCACGCTGCAGCGCTGCGGGCTGGCCAGCGACGCCAAGGCGCGGGCCGAACAATGCCGGCGCGAGGCGTCGCATGCTCTGTCGCGGTGGAAGCAACTGGGCGGCGACAAGGCACCCCATGCAGCAGGCCGCCGTCAAGCCTGGCTGCTGGCGGCGCTGGCCTTGTCGGACCACCTGGACCCACCGCTGGAAAAAGCCGCACTGGCCGTGCCGGCGACTGCGCCCGAATACTGGAGCGTGCGCTACCAGCTGACGCGCCTGTACCGGCTGGCGCACCAATCCGAGCGCGCCCGCGAACTGTCGCAGGCGGTGCTGGCCGAGATGCGCCGCGAGAACCTGGCATCCGCCAGCGGCGCCAACCTCTTCAAGCAAGAGCGCTTTGCGCAGGCCACCTCGCTGAAGGACGCGGCCGATCACCTGATGCGAAGCCTGGCCTACACCCGCGCGCCAGACTCGGGCGAAGCAGGGCCGCTCGAAGCGGTGCCGAGCGCCAGCCGGCCCGCGGCGGATGGCCAGACCTGGCTGAACACCCGGCTGGCAGTCAACGACCTGCTGGAGCTGGCGCGTGACGAGCGCCTGGGTTTGGCACTGCGCAAGCGCGTGGCTGTCGCCGCCTGGATGCGGGCCGATCTGCTCGGCTCACAAGAGCCGGCGAAGGCCGCGTCTCTGCTGGTGGAAGCACTGGCGCCGGGACTGCGAACCGTGGCGCAGCAGTACCGCGCGATTACGCAGCCACGCGAGCGGCAGCACGCGTTGATCATTGCGGCGATGAGCTTGGATCTTTCACCCTTGATCACGACGGCAGACTTTTCGACCGATGTCTGGGCCGCCGCGGCGCCGGCGCCTGACAAAAGCGAGGTCACCGCCAGCATGTGGTGCAGCGTGGCCAAGAACCAGCGGGACGTCTGGCAGCAGCCGCTCGAAGCGCGAGAGGTCGAACAGGCGCCGCCGCCGCCTGAGGTGAGCGGCAATGCCGAGGTGCGCGACAGGGAAATGGCGGCACTGGCTCAGCTCAAGACCGCCACCGGCTTCGTCGGCGACCATGTATTGGCCTGGGCCAAGGACCACCCGAACGACCCCGACGTGCCCTGGCTGCTCTATGTGGTCGTGCAGTCCACCCGCGGCGGTTGCCTGGACCCGGACGCGAGCAAGACCTCGAAAGCGGCCTTCCAGCTGCTGCACCGGCGCTACAAAAACAGCGAATGGGCTGCGAAGACGCCGGTCTGGTATTGAAATTGGGCCCCCACGCCCCCCCCCCGGGGGCTGCCCCCCGAGGGGCTCGCGCAGCGGCCCGGCAAAGCCGGCTCCGCGCACGCCACTTGAAGGGGGCGGCGCTGCGCGCGCCCCGTCCCGGGGCAAGAAACTCGCGAGCGGCCCTTCAGAGGGTTCAAGTTTTGCGTAGCGATGCCGACAACCAAACATGAACATCGGCAACAGCCCCAGCGTCAACACCGCCACCGCGGCAGCCTCCCAGGGGCCGTCGTTCGACGCGGTTCAGATCCTGGTGCTGCGCAAGGCGCTGAACACCCAGGCCGCCGGCGCGCTGGCCTTGATCCAGGCGATCCCGCAGCAGCCGCAGCTGGCCACTGAAGGCTCGTTGGGCCGCAACGTCAACACCTACGCCTGAGCGGTCTGCGCCTGAGCGTCAGCGCTCGCCCTACCAGTCCAGCGCCACCGGCACTGTCTTGCCGTTGCCTTGCCATTGGCCGGTGACGGCGTTGCCGCGCACCGTCAGGCTGAGCTCGGCCTTGTTGCCGTCCACGTCTTCGGTTAGCGCCAGCGTGTTGCCGTTGCGTTTGCCGCTGAGCGGGATCATGCGGCCGTACTTGTCGTAGTAGTAGCGGCCCGAGAGCGAGCCGTCTGCCTCCAATCGACCCAGCATCATGGTGATCGCCGCGCCGCCGATCTTGCCGTGCAGGGCCTGGCCGAACGGCGACGCCGGCGGCGGCACGTCGCCCTGGTTCAGCACGAGCGCGCGGCCATACGGCGTCAGCAGCGGGCGCAGCTCGGCTGGCGTCAGCTTGACGGTGATCTCGGCGACATCGTCGAGCGCGCGGCTGGCGTGGTTGCTGCATCGTCCGGTGCTGAATGCCACGCCATCGCCTTCGAGGCTGAAGCCGACGTAGCGCAGGCTGTCAGTCAGGTGAGGCTTGCCTCTCTCTTGCTCGAGGCACCCCTGGTTCAGCTCGATTCGCTGCTGCGTGTCCTCGATGTCGTCTGCCTTGGCGTGCGCCTTCTTCTGCGCGGCCAGTTCCTTCTTCAGGGTTTTCAGCTGATCGGCATAAAGGCGCTCGCGCTCCTTGCCGATGCGCTGCGCCACAGTGGCGAAGGCGGGCTGCGTGAACAGATCATCCAGCGCCAGCGCGCGGCCGTTGCGTGCGTCGAAGTTGAAGGTTGTGTCGTAGTTTTCGCAGTAGGCCCCGCAGCCTTCCGTGCTGAAGGTGATGGCCAGCACCCTGGCGTCATTGCGCACGAGTTGAAACTCCTGCGACGAAGTGCCTTCGGGCAACTGTTCGGCCAACGGGGCGAATGATTCGCCCGGCTTGGCCGGCGCTGCCATGCCGAGCAGCCCGAGGAACAACGACGTGTTGATGCGGGCGGCCACGGTGGGTGGCTCGGAGACGACGAACGGCATCTTGATCGAGCCGTCCGCCCAACCGCCGGCATACGCCGGCAGCTCCTTCACGGTGGCCGGCGGCTTCATCGTCAGCGAGCGGATCTGCAACGGGGCGGCGGCCACGGCCGCGGCAATGCACCACAAAGAGACGGCCAGGGCGCCACGGGCAAAAGTGTTCATGGGCGCGATTCTCGTCGCGCGGCGCGATCGGGGGCAGCCGGCATTGACGGCCGAGGTTGTCGCACTAAACTGGTCTCGTGCCTCAAGCTGTACCCGTCTCGGCGCCCGACTTGATCGACCAGGCTTGGGATCGTTTCGCACTCGACCCTGCTGGCTGTATCGCGCTGTCTGACCAGGCCGTGCAGGCTGCCCGCGCAGCGGGGGACGCCGAGGCCGAGGCCTTCGGGCTGGCGCTGCAGGCATTGACCCGTGCCGCTCGCCGTGGGCATGAAAGCGCGGCGGCGTTGCACGAGCTGATCGCCTCCACACGGCAGCGTTGCGAACAACTCGGCTGCGAGCCTGCCGCCTGGCTGTGCGACGACGCGCAGGCTCGGATCGAGATCACTGCCAACCAGCTCGACGAGGCTCATGGGCGATTGCAAGCGAACCTGCAGCGCCCGGGGCGAAACGGCCGCGAACGGTATGTGACCGTGCTTGCCATGCAACGCCTGGCAGAGCACCGTGGCGATTTCGACGAGGCCTTGCGCCAGAGCTATGCGCTGATCGAGCTGGCCCGTGGGCTGGGCCGACCGCAGCTGCTGACCTACGCGAAATTCAAACTTGCCTGCCTGCAGCTGAACCTGCTCGACCTGGAGCACGGCATGCCGCTGCACGACGAAGCCCAGGCGGCGTTCGAGGCAGCGGGCATCACGGCGATGCGCTCGTCCAACCTGAACAGTCAGGTCCTGAGCAACCATTTCCGTCGCACGCCCCAGGCCGGCTACGCGGTGCTGCAGGCCTGGTTGGCCTTGCCCGAAGCCCGGGATCCGAACCTGCGTCACATGATGGCGACCCCGATCGCACTGGCCTACATCGGCGTGGGCCAGCTCGACGAGGCCGAGGCGGCGCTGGAAGCAGGCGAGCCGATGCTGGAACGCGAATGGCCCGACCAGGTGTGCATGCGCATCTGGGTGCGTGGGCATCTGCGTTGCGCGCAAGGCCGGCATGCCGAGGCGCGCGACATGTGCCAGCGTTTCCTCGACTCGGGCGAGCGCACCTCGCCAGCCAACCTGCTGCAGTTGCATTCGGTGATCGCCCAGGCGCGCGAGGCGCTGGGCGATTTCCAAGGCGCCTTGCTGGCCACGCGGCAAGCGATGGCTGCGATGGCGCCGATGGTGGGCAACAGCACGCGGGCCCACTACCAGTCGATCCAGATCGAACGGCAACTCGCCGGCGCCCCGGCGACACCCGAGCGCGACGCGCAGCGCTTGGAGGCCCTGCAACGCGCAGTCGAGAACGAGGAGCGCGAAACCCAACGGCGCATCGAAGAGAGCCGCGCACCGGCGCCGGCCGCGGCGCCCGATCCGCAGCGCCGCTTCGTCGCACAAGTCAGCCACGAGATGCGTTCACAGCTCAACGGCCTGCTCGGCATGACCTCGCTGCTGATGATGTCGGAGCTGGACGAGCGCCAAAGCCGCTACGTGTCGCTGGCACGCAGCTCGGCGCAGAACCTGCTGGAGCTGGCCAACGACATCCTCGATCTCGCCAAGCTGGAGGCCGGCCGATTCGAGCTGGAGCTGAAGTACTTCAGCCTGCGCGAGCTGTTGGCCGAGGTGGTGGGGTTGTTCGAGGGCGCGGCGCAGGCCAAGGGTGTGGCGCTGCACTGCGCCTTGCGGCCCGAGGTGGCCGATGTCCGGCACGGCGCCTCATTGCGGCTGCGCCAGGTGTTGACGAACCTGGTGTCGAACGCCTTGCGCTTCACCGACCAGGGCTCGGTGCGGATCCAGATCGACGAGCTGGCCAATGGCCATCTGCGCTTCGAGGTCGTCGACAGCGGCGTCGGGCTCGGCGACGGCGCCGCACAGCGTCTGTTCAATGAGTTCGTGCAGGAACAAGGCCACCGCGGCGGCACCGGGCTGGGGCTGGCCCTGTGCCGCCAGCTCGTTCACCACATGGGCGGCGAGATTGGCGTGGCCAGCACCCCCGGCCGCGGCTCGACCTTCTGGTTCGAGCTGCCGCTGGCCGAAGCCAGCGCCGCGTTGGATCCGGTGCCGCTGCAGGGCTGACCCTGCGTTGTGCAGTCCGGGCT
>NZ_JBFUGE010000076.1:0-18129 GCF_056403075.1 Ideonella sp. P3_A4
GCTTTCGACCAGGCGCAGTGTGTTGCGGTGTGCGGTCAGCGTGTCGCCGACGATGCCGCGCTCCACATCCAACGCGCGGAGCAGGAAGTAGCTCTGCGCCACATCGGCCTGCGCCATCAGGCGTGCACTCTGAAGCAGAGCGTCTCGCGCCTGCGCATCGAGCGTGGCGGCCTGAGCCGAGCGTGACAAGCGGCCGAACAGATCGGCCTCGTATGACACGCTGACGCCGGCACTGCCCAGGTTGGCGGGCTGCCAGCCCGTGTCCGGGCCGGACAGCCGTTGCACACCGGCCGACACGCCGACCTGCGGCCAGCGCTCGGCTTTGGCACTGCCTAGCAGCGCCCTCGCCTGCGCCAGGCGCGCCGCGGCGGCCTGCACGCTGGTGTTGCGCTCGCCTGCGCGTTCGACCAGCTTGTCGAGCACCGGGTCAGCAAAGGCTTGCCACCACGCGCCACGTGGCTGGGCCTCGGCCGGTGCGGTCGGCGCCCACTGGGCGCCGGCTTCCTTGAACGCGGCTGGCACCGCCGGCAAGGCCGCCGGATCGATGGCCGGCGCGCTCGCGCAACCCGCGATCAACAACGCCAAAGCCAGAGCCGACAAGGTCAGAGAGGTTTGCAAGTTCTTCTTCATGCTTCATGCCTCGAGATCGGGGCGGCCGGCGCGTGCTTCAACGGCCCGCCACCTTGGGGTTCAGCGCTGCCGGCAAAGCCTTCGAGGTGCGGCACCTCGCCATGCAGCTTCAGCGGCCGATTGCCGGTCAGTGCGCGCAGTGCGACATAGAACACCGGCGTCAAGAACAGGCCGAAGGCGGTGACGCCGATCATCCCGGCGAAGACCGCGATGCCCATCGCCTTGCGCATTTCGGCGCCGGCACCGGTGGACAGCACCAGCGGTAGCACGCCCATCACGAACGCCAGCGAGGTCATCAGGATCGGGCGCAACCGCAGACGGCTGGCTTCGATCGCGGCCTGGATCGGCGTGCGGCCGGCGAACTCCAGCTCGCGAGCGAACTCGACGATCAGGATCGCGTTCTTCGCCGACAAGCCGACCAGCACCATCAACCCGATCTGCGTGAAGACGTTGTTGTCGCCCTTCGACAGCCATACACCGGTCATCGCGGCCAGCAGCCCCATCGGGACGATCAGCACGATCGCCAACGGCAGCGCCAGGCTTTCATACAACGCCGCCAGCACCAGGAACACCAGCAGGATCGCGAGCGGGAAGACCCACACCGCCGAATTGCCGGCCAGGATCTCCTGGTAGGTCAGCTCGGTCCATTCGTAGCTGATGCCCGGTGGCAACGTCTCGGCCGCGATGCGCTCAACAGCGTCCTGCGCCTGGCCGGACGAGAAGCCCGGTGCCGGACCGCCGTTGATGTCGGCCGACAGGAAACCGTTGTAGCGCATCGCGCGTTCCGGCCCGAAGCTGGGCTTCACGTTCATCAGCGCCGACAAAGGCACCATTTCGCCGCTGGCGGAACGCACCTTCAGCAGGCCCACGTCTTCAGCCCGCGCGCGGTGCGGCGCATCGGCCTGCACGCGGACCGAGTAGGTACGGCCGAACTTGTTGAAGTCGTTGACGTAGAGGCTGCCGAGGTAGATCTGCATCGTGTCGAACACATCGGTCACCGCCACGCCCAGCTGCCTGGCGCGGGTGCGGTCGATGTCTGCATACAACTGCGGCACGTTGACCTGCAGGCTCGAGAACAAGCCCGCCAACTCCGGCGTCTGGTAGGCCTTGGCCATGAAGGCCTTGGTCGCACCGTCGAGCGCTTCGTAGCCCAGCGAGCCACGGTCCTCGAGCTGCAGCTTGAAGCCGCCGGTCGTGCCCAGCCCCTGCACCGGTGGCGGCGGGAACATCGCGATGAACGCGTCCTGGATCGCACCGAACTGCTGGTTCAGCGCGCCGGCGATCGCCGCGCCATGCAGCTCGGGCGAGCGGCGTTCGGCAAACGGCTTCAACGTGACGAACACGATGCCGGAGTTCGAGCTGTTGGTGAAGCCGTTGATCGACAGACCGGGGAAGGCAATCGCGCTTTCGATGCCGGGCTGCTTCAGCGCGATCTCGCCCATGCGGCGGATCACCTCTTCCGTGCGGTCCAGCGTCGCGCCGTCAGGCAACTGCGCGAAGCCGATCAGGTACTGCTTGTCCTGGGCCGGCACAAAGCCGCTGGGCACGCTGCGAAACAGCAGCCCTGTCAACAGCGCCAGCACCAGGTACATGCCGATCATCAGCGCCTTGCGCGAGACCACCCGCTGCACGCCGCCGCTGTAGCGCTCGGCACTGCGGCCAAAGAAACGGTTGAAGCCGCGGAACAGCCAGCCGAAGCCGCGGTCCATCGCACGCGTCAGCGCATCCTTCGGCGCACCGTGCTTTTGCAGCAGCAGGGCCGACAAGGCAGGCGAGAGTGTGAGTGAGTTGATCGCCGAGATCACCGTCGAGATCGCTATCGTCAGCGCGAACTGGCGGTAGAACTGCCCCGTCAGGCCGCTGATGAAGGCCAGCGGCACGAACACGGCGATCAGCACCAGCGCGATTGCGATGATCGGGCCCGACACCTCGCGCATCGCACGGTAAGTCGCGTCACGTGGGCTCAGCCCCGAGGCAATGTTGCGCTCGACGTTCTCGACCACCACGATCGCATCGTCGACGACGATGCCGATCGCCAGCACCAGGCCGAACAGGCTCAACGCGTTGATCGAGAAGCCGAACAGGTGCATCACCGCGAAGCTGCCGATCACCGACACCGGCACCGCCAGCAGCGGAATGATCGACGCACGCCAGGTCTGCAGGAACAGGATCACGACCAGCACCACCAGCGCAATCGCTTCGAGCAGCGTGTGGATCACCGACTCGATCGACGCGCGCACGAACTGCGTCGGGTCATAGACGATGCGGTAGTCCACGCCCTCGGGCATCGCCTTCTTCAGCTCCGCCATCGTGGCGCGAACCTGGTTCGAGATCTCGATCGCGTTCGAGCCCGGCGCCTGGAAGATCGGGATCGCCACCGCCGGCTTGTTGTCCAGCAGCGAGCGCAGCGCGTATTCGGACGCACCGAGCTCCAGTCGGGCCACGTCGCCCAGCCGCGTCACCGCGCCATCGGCGCCGGTCTTGACGATGATGTCGGCAAACTCCTCTTCGGTTTGCAGACGGCCTTGCGCGTTGATCGACAGCTGCAGGTCGACACCCGGCAGCCCCGGCGAAGCGCCGACCACACCCGCCGCAGCCTGCACGTTCTGCTCGCGGATCGCGCGCACCACGTCACCAGCCGAGAGGCCGCGCTGCGCGACCTTCTGCGGGTCGAGCCAGACGCGCATCGAGTAGTCACCCGAGCCGAACAGCAGCACCTGGCCGACACCCTGCACGCGTGCCAGCCTGTCTTTGACATTGAGCACTGCGTAGTTGCGCAGGTAGGTCATGTCATAGCGCTCGTTGGGTGACAACAAGTGCACTACCATCGTCAGGTCAGGTGCGCTCTTGACGGTCGTCACGCCGAGCCGGCGCACCTCTTCAGGCAGCCGCGGCTCGGACTGCGAGACGCGGTTCTGCACCAACTGCTGCGCCTTGTCGGGGTCGGTGCCGAGCTTGAAGGTCACGGTCAGCGTCATCAGGCCGTCGGTCGTCGCCTGGCTGCCCATGTAGAGCATGCCTTCGACGCCGTTGATGGCCTCTTCGAGTGGTGTCGCCACCGTCTCGGCAATCACCTTCGGGTTGGCGCCCGGGTACTGCGCACGCACGACGACCGACGGTGGCACGACCTCGGGGTACTCGGAGATCGGCAAGGCCTTGAGTGCGATCAGGCCGGCGATCAACATCAGCAGCGAGAGCACGCCGGCGAAGATCGGCCGGTCGATGAAAAATTTGGATAAGTTCACGGGAAGACTCCCTTGTTGTTCTGTTCGTTCAAGACGGCTTGGCGCCGCTGCGTTCGGCGTGCAGCTCGGGCTTCGCGTCCATCGCCACGTTCTGCGGCGCGAGCAAGGAGCCTGGCCTCACGCGCTGCACGCCGTTGACGACGATGCGCTCGCCCGGCTGCAGGCCAGCCGTCACGATGCGCAGGCCGTTGACCGAGGCGCCCAGCGTCACCTCGCGGTAGGCGGCCACGTCGCCCTTGTCGACGACGATCACGAAGCGCTTGTTCTGGTCGGTGCCAACCGCACGCTCGTTGATCAGCAGCGCCGGTGCGGTGCTGGCGTGGCCCATGCGCAGCCGTGCGAACTGGCCAGGCATCAGCGCGCCATCGGCGTTGTCGAACTTGGCGCGCACGCGCACCGTGCCGCTCTTCGCATCGACCTGGTTGTCGACCAGCTGCAGTTGGCCGCGGTACGGCGTGTCGGTGCTGCCGGCCGTGCCCAGTTCGACGGGGATGCGCTCGATGTGGGCGCGAGCGCTGGCACCGCCAGGCAGGTCTTTCAACGCACGGGTGATCAGCTGCTCGTCTGCATCGAAGCTGGCGTAGATCGGGCTCACCGAGACCAGCGTCGTCAGCACCGGCGCGCCGGGACCAGCCGCCACCAGATTGCCGACCGTGACCTCGATCTTGCCGATGCGGCCTGCGATCGGTGCACGCACCTGCGTGTAGCCGAGGTTGAGCTGCGCCGTTTGCAGTGCGGCCTGTGCGGCGCGCAGGTTGGCTTGGGCTTCGCGCAGCGCGTTGGTGCGTTCGTCCAGCTCACGTTGCGCAATGGCCTGCTCTTCCCACAAGCGTTCAGCACGCGCATGCTCGCTTTGCAGGTGGGTCACGCGGGCTTGCGCCGCTGCAGTCTGCGCTTCAGCACGATCGACATCGGCCTTGTAGGGTGCCGGGTCGATGGTGGCCAGCAGATCGCCGGCCTTCACGAGCGAGCCTTCACGGAAGTGCAGTGCCTGCACCGTGCCGGCCGCGCGCGAGCGGATTTCGACCCGCTCGACCGCTTCGAGCCGGCCCGAGAACTCGTCCCACGCCGCGACTTGGCTTTGCGCCACGGTGGCCACAGACACCGGCGTAGCCGGCGGTGCAGCAGCCGGTGCATTGGCAACCGCGGGGCTGCCATGCAGGCCGAAGATGGTGATCGGCACGGCGGCCACTGCCGCGAGCGCGGCGCTGATGGTCCAGGCGGTGGTCTTGCGCGAGCGCGCTTGCTTCGGGGCGGGCGAATTCATGGGGTTCTCTCCTGTGGATGTCGTTCAGTTCTTCGGGTGTTCGGTCGGCAGCCCATGCATGAACAGGCGCAAGCGCTCACGTGCCACGGCCACCCAGGCCGGGTCGCATTGCGGCGGCGCCTCCATGAAGGGCGTCGGAAAGTGTGTCGGTGGCGGCAACATCAGGCGCACGACCGGCACACCCTCGCCTCGCAGACGGCTGGCGAAGGCCGTCGCTTCATCGCGGAATGGGTCGTCGGCCGCACTGAACAACAAGGTGGGCGGCAGACCAGCCAGGCGCGCAGCGGCCCCTGGAGTTGCATACGGGTGCAACGCGTCGTTGGCGTGCGGCAGATAGTCGTGCCAACCATCGGCCCAACGGCAGCCCACAGGGCCGGCCTGCGCGCGCCGCAACGACGCGGTGGCCACGCACACATCGAGCATCGGCGAGAAAAGGATCTGGCCGGCCAGCGCTGGACCGGCTCGATCGCGCGCCATCAAGCTCGCGGCTGCTGCCAAGTTGCCGCCAGCCTCTTCACCGGCTACGAAGACTCGTGACGCGGCCCCAGCCCAGGCACGACGGCGCTTGTGCAAACATTCAAGCGCGGCGTGCGCGGCTTCGGCCGCGCGGGGGAATGGATGCTCCGGCGCCAGCGGGTATTGCAGTGACACCACCGCAGCACCGGCACTGTGCAGCAGCCGCACGACGCAGGGCACGCCCTCACTCGGTGCACTGACAAATGCACCGGCGTGCAAATGCAGCACCAATGGCGCATTCGCTGCAACCGCGCGGTACAGCCACGCGGCGCAATCGACCCCATCGCCGATCGGAATCGACAGCGGTTCAGGGTCGGCCAACAGGGAATCGGCGGTGCCGGACATTGCGGGGGTGCTCATGCTGACTTCGGTGCATGGAAGATAGGGCGCCCCTGCCCGCCAACAAATAGCCCCGCAGCTCAAGGACTATTTCAAGCCGAAGAACAATGCACCGCAGACCGAACTGGAGATCGAATGGACAAGCTGGCCGCCATGCAGGCCTTTGTGCGGGTCGTTGAAGCCGGCACCTTCACCAAGGCCGCCGACACGTTGTCACTGCCCAAGCCGACTGTCACGCGCCTGGTGCAATCGCTCGAAGCAGAGCTCGAAACCCAATTGCTCAAGCGCACGACGCGGCGCGTGACGGTGACGCCCGATGGCGCCGCCTACTACGACCGCGCGGTGCGATTGCTGGGCGAAATCGATGAGCTCGAGTCGAGCATGTCGCGCGCCAAGGTCAGCCCACGTGGGCGCTTGCGAATCGACGTGGGCTCTACCGTTGCGCAGTTGCTGGTGATCCCGGCGCTGCCGGATTTCTATGCGCGCTTTCCGCACATCCAGATCGACATGGGCGTCAGCGACCGCCCAGTGGACCTGATCGGCGAGAACGTTGACTGCGTGTTGCGCGGCGGCGAGATCACCGACCAGTCGCTGGTCGCGCGCCGCATCGGCGACTTTCATCTGATCATCTGCGCGTCACCCGAATACCTGAAGCGCCACGGCACGCCACTGCACCCGAACGATCTCGAAGACGAAGGCCACACGGTCGTCAACCATTTCGGGCACCGCACCGGCCGCATCTACCCCTTCACCTTCGCCAAGGACGGCGAGAAGCTCGAGGTGCATGGCCGCCATGCGTTGTCGGTCAACGACTCGAGCGCCAACCTGGCCGCCGGCCTGGCCGGGCTGGGCATCGTGCGGGTGTCCACCTTCCAGGCCGCGCCCTACCTGGCTTCGGGCGCGTTGCAGCCTCTGCTGTTGGACTGGTGCGCCGACTCGGTGCCGCTGCACGTGGTCTACCCGCCCAACCGCCACCTGAGCGCGAAGCTGCGCGTGTTCGTCGACTGGGTGGCCGAGCTGTTCGCGCGCAGCGACCTGATCCACCGCAAGTGCAGCCTGCCCAAGCCGAAGGCCGAGACCTTGCACGCCTCGGCGGCGGCCATACCCACGCCGGCAGCAGCGCTGGCCACTGTCGACTGAGAAAGTCGGGGCCTTGAGCCCGACAGGAGCGATACTGTATAAACATACAGAATCGCTTTCGATTGGTTCGATGCCCGAAGCACCGCCCGGCGACCACGCCGACGCCTGCCCTGCCCCCACACCGCCATTGACCGTTGCCGTTCGCACGCTGTGCGAATTCGCGGCCAAGCATGGTGACCTGGACGCGCGGTTCACGCCCTCGCCTACGGCGGAGCAAGGGCAGGCTGGGCACCGCAGCGTGGTGCAGTCGCGCGGCAAGGGCTACCGCGCCGAAGTGGGCCTGCAAGGCGCGCATCGGCATCTCGTGGTCCGCGGCCGTGCCGATGGTGTGGATGCCGAGCGCCAGCTGGTCGAAGAGATCAAGACCTACCGCGGCTCATTGGCCCGCATGCCCGTCAACCAGCGCGACCTGCATTGGGCACAGGCCAAGGTCTACGCCTGGCTGCTGTGCGAGAAGCATCAGGCGAGCGCCTGGAATGTGGCGCTGGTTTACTTCCACGCCGATCGGCAGGAAGAAGCGCCGCCGCTGATGCAGCGGCTGGACGCCGCCGAGTTGCAGCACTTCTTCCACACGCTGTGCGAGCGCTACATGGCCTGGGCCGAAAGCGAAGCGGCGCACCGCGCGCAGCGTGATGCCAGCTTGACTCAACTCCCCTTTCTGCACGGCACATTTCGTGAAGGTCAGCGCGCGTTGGCCGAGGCCGTGTTCCGCGCTGCGCGCCATGGCCACTGCCTGGCGGCGCAAGCGCCGACAGGCATCGGCAAGACGGTGGGCACGCTGTTTCCACTGCTGAAGGCGATGCCCGAGCAATCGCTGGACAAGGTCTTCTTCCTGACCGCCAAGGGCTCCGGGCGCGGCGTTGCGTTGGATGCGCTGGGCTCGATTCGGGCATCGGGCGCCAAACCATTGCGCGTGGTCGAACTGGTGGCGCGCGACAAGGCCTGCGTGCACCCTGACAAGGAATGCCACCCCGAGTCCTGCCCGCTGGCCAAAGGCTTCTATGACCGCCTGCCGGCGGCGCGCAGCGAAGCAGCGCGTCTGGGAAGCGCGTTGTCCAAACAAGCATTGCAAGACGTGGCCGAGCGCCACACGGTGTGCCCCTATTACCTGGGCCAGGAGATGGCCCGCTGGGCCGACGTGGTCGTCGGCGACTACAACCACTTCTTCGACATCAGCGCCTCGCTGCATGCGTCGACGCTGATCCACGGCTGGCGTGTGGCGGTGCTGGTCGACGAAGCCCACAACCTGGTCGAACGCGCTCGCAGCTGCTACACGGCCGAGCTGGACTGGGCCCTGTTCGCCGCGGCGCGCGCGGTGGCGCCGGCCGAGTTGAAGAAGCCGATCGAGCGTGTGGCCCGGGCCTGGCGTGCTTTGGCGCGTGAGCAGCCGCAGGCCTACCAAGTCGTGCCTCAACCACCGGCTGCACTGGGGCTGGCGCTCGCGAACTGCACCCAAGCCATCGGTGACCTGCTGGCAGACGGCGTGCAAGGGCCGCATGCGCTGCCCACTGCACTGCTGGAGTTTCACTGGGCGGCGCTGCACTACCAGCGCCTGTGCGAATCATTCGATGCCTCGCATTCGCTGGTCGACGTGGCGACCTGCGCGCCATCCACCAGGCAGCGGCGGGCAGCGCAGTCAACTGTTTGCGTGCGCAACGTCACCCCGGCAGACTTCCTGCAGCCGCGCTTCACCGCGGCTCGCAGCGTGGTGCTGTTCTCGGCCACGCTGGCACCGACGCAGTTCTATGCCGACACTCTGGGCCTGCCCGAGAACACCGTGTGGCTCGACGTGGCCTCTGCCTTTTCAGCGGAGCAACTGAAGGTCCGCATCGTGCCGACGGTGTCGACCCGCTACAGCCGGCGCGCCGACAGCGTCGCGCCAATTGCTGAGCTGATCCATCGCCAGTTCGAGCAAGAGCCCGGCAACTATCTGGCCTTCTTCAGCAGCTTCGACTACCTGCAGCAGGTCGCCACCGAGTTCGAGGCCCGCCACGGCGAGGTGCCGACGTGGCAGCAAACCCGGCAGATGGACGAGACCGCGCGCCGGGCTTTTCTCGATCGCTTTGTGCCGCAGGGGCGTGGCGTCGGCTTCGCGGTGCTCGGCGGCTCGTTCGCCGAGGGCATCGACCTGCCAGGCTCCCGCCTGATCGGCGCGGTGATCGCAACGCTCGGGCTGCCGCAGCTCAACCCGGTCAACGAAGCCTTGCGCGAGCGGCTCGAACAGCGCTTCGGTGCCGGCTTCGAATACGCCTACCTCTACCCCGGCCTGCGCAAGGTGGTGCAAGCCGCCGGGCGGGTGCTGCGCACACCGACCGACCGCGGCAGCGTGCACCTGATCGACGAGCGCTTTCGCCGCGCCGACGTGCGCCGCTTGCTGCCAGCGTGGTGGCGCATCGAGACGCTGTCGCTGCCGACCCCGAGCCCTCGAAATAGCCCTACAGCGGGTGCCACTATCATGGCGGCCCGATGACGTTTCTGGCTCGAAGACCTCTTGGCGCGGCGCTGGCCGTCTTGGCGGCGCTGTTCGCCGGCCCCGCAGCCACCGCGCCCGCCTCGGCCCCGCCAAGTGCACCGGTGCCCGCCTCTTCCGCTTCGTCGGCATTCGCCGGTTCGGCCGTGCTGCGCAAGATCCGCGACACCGGCGTCATCGTGCTGGGCCATCGGCTGACCTCGGTCCCGTTCTCGTACCTGGATGCCAAGCTGCGCCCGGTCGGCTACTCGGTCGACCTGTGCCAGAAGGTGGTCGAGTCGATTCGCCACAAGCTCGAGCTGCGCGACCTCGAGGTCAAGCTGGTCGCCGTCAGCTCGGCCACCCGCATGCCGCTGGTGGCCAACGGCACGGTCGATCTCGAATGCGGCGTGACCACCAACACGGCCGAGCGGCAGAAAACCCAGTCGTTCTCGATCACCACCTTCGTCGCGGCCAGCCGGCTGCTGGCCAAGAAGGAAAGCGAAATCCACACGCTGGACGACCTGCGCGGCAAGGTCGTGGCCTCGACCATTGCCACCACCAGCATCCGCTACCTGAACAACCTCAACGAAGCGTTGAAGCTGGACATGAAAATCGTTGCCGGCCAGGACGACACCGACGCCTTCCAGATGGTGCAGGCCGACCGCGCGGCCGCTTTTGCGATGGACGACGTGCTGCTGCGCAGCCTGATTGCCACCGCCCCGAATCCGGCCGACTACACCGTCTCTGACGACACGCTGTCGATCGAGCCCTACGGCATCGGCCTGCCACGCGACGACGCCGCGTTCAAGCAACTGGTCGATGACACCCTGATGGCGATGTACCGCAGCGGCGAGGTCTACTCGATCTACAGCAAGTGGTTCATGTCGCCGATCCCGCCCAAAGGGATCAACCTGCGCATGCCGATGAGCGAGCCCTTGCTGCGCGCCATCCGGCAGCCGACCGATTCGCCGGATCCGCAAGATTACCGCTAGGGCCTGCACACAAGCCGTCCTGACCGTTGATGGTCAGTCGGTGTTTGGTACAGACGCGAATTTAAGCGCGTTAGTTAACTACCTAAACTCCACGGCGACTTCGAAGTGGTGCTGCTCACGCCCATGGACTGATCACTCATGCGCAGGCCGTCGGCCCGCGCCGGTGGCCTGCGCATGCCGCGACGCCCCCTCGCCGCCAACGCGCTAGCGGAACCGGTCAGCGTCGATGTCGTGCCGGTGCAGCTTGTCGTAGAGCGTCTTCTTCGCAATGCCCAGTGACTCCATCACCTTGGGCATGCGGCCCTGGTGCTGGCGCAGCGCCTGCTCGATCAGCGCCTTCTCGACCTTGTCCATCTGCTGCGCCAGCGTGACCGGGGCCACGCCGGTCGTGGCGGTGGTCAGGTCACCGATCTCGAGCACAAAACGGTCCGCCGCGTTGCGGATCTCGCGCACGTTGCCGGGCCAGTCGTGCGCCATCAGCTCGCGCAGCTTCTCGGGCGTCATCTCGGGCGGGGCCAAGCCATAGCGCGCGCTGGCCTGGCCGGCGAAGTGCTCGAACAGCAGCGGAATGTCCTCGYGGCGCTCGCGCAGCGACGGCAGCTCGAGCACCGCCACGTTCAGGCGGTAGTACAGGTCGCCGCGGAACTTGCCTTCGTCGCTCAGTGCGCGCAGGTCGCACTTGGTGGCGGCCACGACACGCAGGTTGACCGGCACCTCTTCGTTCGAGCCCAGGCGCTCGATCTTGCGTTCCTGCAGGATGCGCAGCAGCTTGATCTGCATCTGCATCGGCATGGTCTCGATCTCGTCGAGCAGCAGCGTGCCGCCGTTGGCGTGCTCGATCTTGCCGATGCGGCGCTTGGCTGCCGAGGTGAACGCGCCCGGCTCGTGGCCGATCAGCTCGCTCTCGAACAGCGTCTCGGGCAGGCCGCCGCAGTTGATCGCGACAAAGTTGCGGTCGCGCCGGTTGCTGTGGTCGTGCAGGCAGCGCGCGACCAGCTCCTTGCCAGTGCCCGTTTCGCCGAGGATCATCACGTCGGCCGATGTATCGGCCAGGCGCACGATCTTGCGCCGCAGCTCCTGCATCACCGGCGAATTGCCCAGCAGCACTGATTCGATGCCGCTGCGGCTTTGCAACTGGGCGCGCAGGTCGTCCAGCGCCACGCGCAGCACACGCTTGTCCAGCGCACGCAAGACCGTGTCGACAAATCGCTCCGGCGCAAACGGCTTCTCGATGAAGTCGTAGGCGCCTGCGCGCATCGCCCGCACGGCCATCGAGACATCGCCATGCGCGGTGATCAGCACCACCGGGATGCCCGGGTCGGTCGCGACCACATGGTCCAGCAGGGCCAGTCCGTCCATGCCGGGCAGCCGCACGTCGGTAACGACGATCAGCTGGGCACCGGGTGCGACATGCGGCAGCGCCTCTTCGGCCGAGCCGCAAGGCTGCACGTCCAACCCGGCCAGCTCCAGCGTCTGCGCCAGGCTCATCCGCACCGGCGGGTCGTCTTCGACGAAGAGGACCTTGAATCCCTCAAACATATGCCTCCTTGCTGGCAGCTTCCAGATCGAATTCAAACACCATGCCTTGATCGGCGGGCTGCGCGCGCAGCGTGCCGCCGAATTCGCGCACGATCTTCGATGAAATCACCAAGCCGAGGCCCAGGCCTTGGCCAGCCGGCTTGGTGGTGAAAAACGGCTCGAACAAGCGTTCGAGGTTGGCCTCGGGCATGCCTTCGCCACTGTCGGCCACCTGCACGGTGACGCGCTCGTCGTCGACACGGGCACTGACCGTGAGCTGCTTCTCGGGCGTGGATGCCATCGCGTCCAGCGCGTTGGTGAACAGGTTCAGCAGCACCTGCTCCAGTCGGTTGGTGTCGGCCCGCACCCGCAGCGTGTCGGGCACGTCCACCTTCACGTGGATGCGCTCGATGCGCAACCGGTGTTCGAGCAGCAGCAGCACGTTGGCCACCGCGGAAGTCAGGTTGACCGGCTGCGCGGTGCTGCCGCCTTTGCGCGCAAACGACTTCAGCTGCAGCGTGATGCGGCCCATGCGCTCAGCCATGTCGTCAATCGCCTTCAGGTTGTCGGCCACCGCCTGCGTGCGGCCGCTTTGCAGAAGCAGCGCGGTGTTGCGCGACAGCGCGCGCAGCGCCGTCAAAGGCTGATTGATCTCGTGCGAAATGCCGGCCGACATCTGGCCCAGCACCGCCAGCTTGCCGGCCTGCATCAACTCGTCTTCAGCCTGCAGGCGCTGCGCAATCTGGCGCTTCAGCTCGTCGTTGGTCGTGCGCAGTTCATGTGTGCGTTCGTCCACCTGCCGTTCGAGCTGGTCGTGCGCTTGCTGCAGCGCATTGCGCGCCTTGAACAGCTGCCGCAACGCGCGCCGGCGGTGCAGCCAATACAGCGCCAGCAGGCCCAGCACCGCACCGCCGGCCCCGCCGCCCCACGCGGCATAACGCGCCTGGCGCCACACATCTGCCGGGTCAGACAAGGTCATCAGCCGCACCGCCAGGGGCACCACCGGCCGTTCTTGCGCCAGGTGCAGGCTGTGGCCGGCGCTTTGCACGTCGGCCAGCCGCACCACGGTCGAGCCGGACTGCGCACTGCGCTCGACCGACATGCCCAAGGGCGCGAGCGTGGCACCGACATAACGGCCGGAAGACTGCAGCGCCTCGACATTGACCGAACCCAGCATGCGGTACTTCCACGCCGGCACCGACGACATGATGACCACGTCGTTCTGGTCGACCACCAGCAGCTTCTCGCTTTGCGAGCGCAGGCCCAGGTCGACCCAAGTGGCCTCCAGCGGCGCCAGGCTCACCTTGACGACGATGTGACCGCGGTAACTGCCCGAACGGCGCACCGGGTGCACGAAGTAGTAGTCGGTCGTGCCGTCGGCCTCATTCGAGGCAAAAAAATCCGGCGCGTCTTCACCCAGGTTGCGCGCGGCTTCGGGCAGCGACGTGCGCCCGCCGGGCACGTCACCACCATGGCGCTGGTAGCCGTTGCTGGCGGCCAGCGCCTCACCATCGGCCGCGGTCACGAAGATCAGGATCGAGCCGGCGCGCACGTTCACGCGAGCCAGCTTCAGGCGTGCACGCTGCTGAACCTGCGCGTTGTGTGGATCGTCGAGCAGTGCCTGCACGTCCTCGTCGATCGCGATCAAACTAGGCAGGTAGGCGTAGCGCGCGAGTTCGGTTTCGAGGTTCGAGGCGTACAGCTCAAGACGTTCGCTGGCCACCGCCGCGAGATCGGACAGGCCACTGCGTTCGCTGATGCGGTAGCCCATCACCATGCCGACCAGGACAAGCGCCACGGTCAGCAAGGCAATCAATTGCGGGGCCGCCCGCTGCAGCTGCAAAGTGCGGGGCGAAAGAGAGGCAGGGGTCGGCATCAGGCACCGTAGTGTGCCCAACTCGCGCCCGCCCGTGGGTCAAAGCCCGTGGCTTCGGTGCATCGCTGAAGGCCTTGAAAGCGGCCCGAAAACGGCCGCCAAACGCGGTGGGCGGAAATCCACACGGGTACTTTTGCCCCAGTGCGGATTTCCGCCCTGTTTGTCCACCCCTGTCGGGCTCAAGGACTCGAAATGGGGTCCATCGGGCCCTTTTTCTTCGGGCTTACCCGCGGAAAAAACATGTTGGCACAACCTGTGCTCTATCAGCCGCTGTGGCCGGAAACGGCTGAAGCGAAAGCAACTCAATGGACATCTTCGTACAACAGATCATCAACGGCTTGGTATTGGGRAGCATGTACGCGCTGGTCGCGCTGGGGTACACGATGGTGTACGGGATCATCTCGCTGATCAACTTTGCGCACGGCGAGATMCTGATGGTGGGGGCGCTGACGAGCTGGACGGTGGTGCARGCCTTGGCCGACASCGGCTGGCCRGGCTGGGTGYTGCTGCTGATCTCGYTSGTGGCRGCSATCATCGCKTGCTCGGCKCTGAACTTCGCGGTCGAGAAGATCGCCTACCGGCCGCTGCGCAACGCACCGCGCCTGGCCCCGCTGATCACCGCCATGGGYATGAGCCTGCTGCTGCAGACGCTGGCCATGATTCTGTGGAAGCCCAACCCCAAGCCCTACCCGCCGCTGCTGCCGCAAGACCCRCTGTTCCTGTGGGAAGCCGGCCCCGTGATCACGCCGACGCAGATCGTGATCCTGGTGACCACGGTGGTGGTGCTGGCSGCWCTGCTGTGGCTGGTCAACAAGACCAAGCTCGGCCGCGCGATGCGCGCCACGGCCGAGAACCCGCGTGTGGCCGGCCTGATGGGCGTGCGACCTGACCACATCATCAGCGCCACCTTCATCATCGGCGCCACGCTGGCGGCTATCGCCGGGATCATGTGGGCGATGAACTATGGCACCGTGCAGCACTCGATGGGTTTCTTGCCGGGCTTGAAGGCCTTCACGGCCGCGGTGTTCGGCGGCATCGGCAACCTGACCGGTGCAATGGTCGGCGGGGTCCTCTTGGGCCTGATCGAAGCCATCGGCGCCGGCTACCTCGGCCAGTTGACCGGGGGCGTGTTCGGCAGCCAGTACGTCGAGATCTTCGCTTTCCTCGTGCTGATCCTCGTGCTCACGCTGCGGCCGTCCGGGCTGATGGGCGAGCGCGTGGCAGACCGGGCTTGATCAGGAGGACACCATGCAAAACATGAGCAAACAAACCAAGCTGATCGTCTTCCTGATCGCGGCGGTGGCGCTGATGGCGCTGCCGCTGGTGGCTGCGCAGTTCGGCCAGGGCTGGGTGCGCATCATGGCGCTGGCGCTGCTGTACGTGCTGCTGGCGCTGGGCCTGAACATCGTGGTCGGCTACGCCGGGCTGCTGGACCTGGGCTATGTCGCCTTCTACGCCGTCGGCGCCTACATGTTCGCCCTCTTGGCCAGTCCGCACCTGACCGACAACTTCCCGTGGATCAAGGAGGCGTTCCCGAACGGGCTGCACACACCGATCTGGCTTGTCATCCCGCTGGCCGCGGGGTTGGCGGGGCTCTTCGGCGTCGTGCTCGGCGCGCCAACGCTGAAGCTCAGAGGCGACTACCTGGCCATCGTGACGCTGGGCTTCGGCGAAATCATCCGCGTCTTCATCAACAACCTCGAGTACCCGATCAACATCACCAACGGCCCGCGCGGGATCAGCCAGATCGATTCGATGAGCATCGGCCCCTTGAGCTTTGCCAAGACGCTGCACATCGGCGAGCTGGAAGTGCCACCGGTGGCCCTGTACTACTACCTGTACCTGGCGCTGGTCATCGGCTCGGTGGTCGTCTGCAGCCACCTGGCCGATTCACGCATCGGCCGCGCCTGGATGGCCATTCGCGAAGACGAGATTGCTGCCAAGGCGATGGGCTTGAACACCCGCAACCTGAAGCTGCTGGCCTTTGGCATGGGTGCCACCTTCGGCGGCGTTTCGGGTGCGATGTTCGCGGCCTTCCAGGGCTTCGTCTCGCCCGAGTCGTTCACGCTGATGGAGTCGGTGATGATCGTGGCGATGGTGGTGCTGGGTGGCCTGGGCAACATCCCCGGTGTGATCCTGGGCGCCTTGCTGCTGTCGGCCCTGCCCGAGGTGCTGCGCTATGTGGCGGGCCCACTGCAGCAGATCACCGGCGGGCGGCTGGATGCGGCCATCCTGCGCCAGCTGCTGATCGCGCTGGCGATGATCGTGATCATGCTGCTGCGCCCCCGAGGCCTGTGGCCGCAGCCCGAGCACGGCAAGGCGGCGCCGACACCCGTGGCGGCCAAGTGAGGAGAACAGCAACATGAGCAACAGCGTTCTCAAAGTCAGCGGCGTGTCCAAGCGCTTTGGYGGCCTGCAGGCCCTGTCGGACGTGGGCATCACGATCGAGCCGGGCCAGGTCTATGGCCTGATCGGGCCCAACGGCGCCGGCAAGACCACCTTCTTCAACGTCATCACCGGGCTGTACACGCCTGACGGCGGTACCTTCGAGCTCGGCGGCAACCCGTACGTGCCCACCACCGTGCACGAGGTGGCCAAGGCCGGCATCGCGCGCACCTTCCAGAACATCCGGCTGTTTGCCGAGATGACGGCGTTGGAGAACGTGATGGTGGGCCGGCATGTGCGCAGCCATTCGGGCCTGATCGGCGCGGTGTTCCGCACCCCGGGCTTCAAGAAGGARGAGGCCGAGATCACCAAGCGCGCGCAGGAGCTGCTCGACTACGTGGGCATCGGCAAGTACGCCGAGTTCAAGGCGCGCACCTTGTCCTACGGCGACCAGCGCCGGTTGGAGATCGCTCGTGCGTTGGCCACCGACCCTAAGCTGATCGCGCTTGACGAGCCGGCCGCCGGCATGAACGCAACCGAGAAGATGGTCTTGAGAGAGCTGATCGACCGCATCCGCAAGGACGGCCGAACCATTCTGCTGATTGAGCACGACGTGAAGCTGGTGATGGGYCTGTGCGACCGGGTGACGGTGCTGGACTACGGCAAGCAGATCGCCGAGGGCACGCCGTACGACGTGCAGCGMAACGAGAAAGTCATYGARGCYTATYTSGGCGCMGGYCACAARGCYCAYTGAGCACAAGGAACGACAACATGACACAACAGACCATGCTCAAGGTCAGYGGSCTGAAGGTCGCCTACGGCGGCATCCAGGCGGTCAAGGGCGYGAGCTTCGAGGTGCTGCAAGGCGAACTGGTGAGTCTCATCGGSGCCAACGGCGCGGGCAAGACCACGACRCTSAARGCGATCACYGGCATCCAGCCGRTCGCCGCYGGCTCGGTGGARTWCMTSGGCAAGCCRATCAAGGGSCAAGGSGCCTGGGAYCTGGCCMGGCAAGGCCTGGTGATGGTGCCTGARGGSCGCGGGACGTTCACCCGCATGACSATCACCGAAAACCTGCARATGGGTGCCTACAYCCGCAACGACAAGGCCGAGATCGCGGCCGACATCGAGAAGGTGTTCGGCATCTTCCCGCGSYTSAAGGAACGCGCGCTGCAGCTGGCCGGCACCATGTCAGGCGGTGAGCAGCAGATGCTGGCGATGGGCCGCGCGCTGATGGCCCGGCCCAAGGTRCTGCTGCTCGAYGAGCCCAGCATGGGCCTSAGMCCSATCATGGTCGACAAGATCTTCGAGGTCGTCGACACGATCCACAAGCAAGGCACCACCGTGCTGCTGGTCGAGCAGAACGCCAGCCGTGCCCTCAGCCTGGCCAACCGCGGCTACGTCATGGAGTCCGGCGAGGTCACCATGAGCGGGCCGGCCAAGCAGCTGCTCGACGACCCCAAGGTGCGTGCCGCGTACCTGGGCGAATAAGCGCGGCGCGCCACACCGACCAAAAAAAGGGCTCTTTGCGCATTGAGTAGTGACAGGCGCAGGCCATGAGCCAGTGGAAGTGCATCGTGCCAGGTAGACGGCGGCAAGCCGGGTTCCCTGGAGAAGGCGATGCAGGAACAAGACTGGAAGCGGTGGTTGAAGCGGTTGCACGAGCTCAGCGCTCGGCAGCGCCAGGCGCTGATGGCGCAGTTGCACACACCGGACGAGGGCGAGCGGGTTCTGGCTCAGATTGACCAGGCGGGCGAAGCGACGCCGAG
>NZ_JBFUGE010000077.1:0-18103 GCF_056403075.1 Ideonella sp. P3_A4
GCCCTGGTCGACACCAAGGTGATGCCCAACGTCAACTTCCCGCGCATGACAGCCGCCGCCGTCGGCCGTCCGTGGAAGACCGCCACGCCGGACCAGCAGCAGCGCCTGCAGGCCGAGTTCAAGATCCTGCTGGTGCGCACCTATGCCGGCGCGCTGACGCAGGTGCGTGACCAGACCGTTCAGCTGAAGCCTTACCGTGCCGGCGCCGAAGACACCGAAGTGGTCGTGCGCACCGAGATCAAGGGCAAGGGCGAGCCGA
Source organism: Ideonella sp. P3_A4 (assembly GCF_056403075.1). NCBI lineage: Bacteria > Pseudomonadati > Pseudomonadota > Betaproteobacteria > Burkholderiales > Sphaerotilaceae > Ideonella > Ideonella sp. P3_A4. The sequence goes on from NZ_JBFUGE010000077.1 coordinate 260, forward strand.
TCCAGCTCGACTACCGCCTCGAGAAGACGGAAGCTGGCTGGAAGATCTACGACGTCAACGTGCTGGGCGTCTGGCTGGTCGAGCAGTACAAGAACAGCTTCGCCCAAGAGATCGGCTCGGTCGGTATCGACGGCTTGATCACCAAGCTGGCCGACAAGAACAAGGCCGCAGCCAAGAGCTGAACGCGATGAGTGAGGCCGCGACGACCCTGACCCTGCCGGCGGCGCTGACGCTGCGTGACGCGCGCTCAGCGCTGGCCACGCTCAGCCCGGCGATCGCCGCGGCTGGCGACAGCACGATCGTGATCGACGCCAGCGCGCTGACTCAGATCGACTCGGCCTCGCTGGCGGTGCTGTTGCAATGCCGCCGCCTGGCCGAAGGGCGCCAGCGTGGCTTCGAGGTGCGCAATGCACCGGGCAAGCTGATCGACTTGGCCAAGCTCTACGGCGTGGCTGAATTGCTGGGCATCAGCGGCTGATTTCGCACCGGCCCCAGTCCAAAGACAAACGCGGCCTTCGGGCCGCGTTTGTCTTTGGGGGCTGCTCGGTGATGGCGAACTTGCCGATCAACAGAATGCGCATGCCGTTGGTAGTCGGTCGAACACGCATCGGATAGAGTGCTCGCCACCTATAACTCAGGAGGATTTCATGGCAAGAAAGTTCTTGACCATGCGCCATGCTGGACCGACGTGGGCCGGCATGATCGGGATGGGAATGGTCGCCGCGATCATGGTTTCGCCCGTCGCCCACGCGCAGACAAAGCCCCGGCTCGAAACGGTTCACGTCTTCCAACCCCTGGAAGGCGACAACCCGGGGCCGTTGACGCTTGGCAGCGACGGCCGCTTCTACGGCGCGGCCACCTACGGCGGCGACTTGCACTCCGGCACCGTGTTCTCGATGGACTTCAGTGGCCTAGTGACCGTGCTGCATTCGTTCGATGCCGGTGTCGACGGGCAATACCCCATGACCACGCTGCTGGCGGCAAGTGACGGCTACCTCTATGGCTCGACGCGGTATGGCGGCACGTCCGCCTGCGGCTCGGTCTTCCGCGTATCGCCGGCGGATGGAGGCTATCAGCTCATGCGTCCATTCGACGGGATGTCGAAGAAAAGCGAGGGCTGCATGCCCACCGGCGCGATGGCGCAGGGGGCTGGCGGCTGGATCTACGGCACGACGGAAGAGGGTGGCCGCTCGAACGCCGGAACCGTCTACAAGTGGAATCCCGCGAGCGGCGCATTCAAGACCATCAGGCACTTCGCCGGTTCGGGCTATGACGATGGGGACTCGCCGGTCAGTGTGGCGATCTCCCCGTCCGGCCGCCTGTTTGGCGTGACCAACGCGGGCGGCCGTTTCAACGCCGGAACCGTCTATTCGCTGAACGCCGATGGAAGCGACTATCGCGTCCTGTACTCGTTCACCACCGAAGGCGGCCCTGTCGGCGTGGGGCCGTACGGGAAGTTGCTGCTGGCCAAAGACGGCAACTTCTACGGATCGACACGCAGTGGCGGCAATTGCTGTGGATCAGTCTTTCGTGTCACTCCCGATGGTGCAGTGTCCGCCATTCACACCTTTGCGTTCTTCGGCGACCTCGGCCATCCGGTCACCGGGGACCTGACCCTAGGTCCGGATGGTCTGATGTACGGCACCACCCGCGGCGGTGGCGCGGGTGGGGGAGGAACTGTCTTCACGATGTCGACATCGGGCGAAGCCAGCGTCTGGCAGTCCTTCGACTATGCCGGGACGCCCAACGCGCCGCGCACGGGCTTGACGCGCGCCGGCGCGTACATGTACGGCACCGCGAGCTACGGCTACAGCGAAGGCACCCTGGTCTATCGGGTGCTCAAGAAGTAGCTCGGCTCCTCGGACGGGCTCGGGTGGAGCCCGGTCCGCCTACTCCGCATTCGGCGCGTAGCGCCGCGTGCGCAGGTTGCGCTTGATCTCCTGTAGCATGGGCCGCAAGCCTTGGCCCAGGCGCAACGCGACGCCGGTCGTCAGAATGTCGATGCACATCAGGTGCAGCATGCGCGAGACCATCGGGCTGTAGCGGTCGTAGTCCTCAGGGTGATCCGCGGCGAGCAGGATCTGGCCGGCACCCTGGGCCATCTGGGCCAAGGGCGAGCCGCTGGCCGTGAGCACGATCAAGGTCGCGCCCTTGCGCTGCGCGATCTCGGCCACGCCGAGCAGGTCCTGGCTGCGGCCCGAGTTGCTGATCACCACGGCACAGTCGACCGGCTTGAGCATCGTCGCGCTCATCACCTGCACATGGCCGTCGCTCATCGCGACCGCGTTCACGCCCAGGCGGAAGAACTTGTGCTGCGCGTCCTGCGCCACGATGCCGGAGTTGCCGACGCCATAGAACTCGACCCGCGCGTTGTGCTTGGCCGTCTCGACCAAGGCTGCCATCGCGCGTTCGAACGCATGGCCTGCCGCATCGTTGCGGTACTTCAGCAATGCGCTGACCGCGTTGTCGATCACCTTGACGATGATGTCGCCGGGTTTGTCGTCCTCGTCGACCGAGCGGTGCACGAAGGGCACGCCCTCGTTGACGCTGCCGGCCAGCTTGCGCTTGAAGTCGGACAGGCCGTCGTAGCCCACGCTGCGGCAGAACCGCACGACAGTCGGCTTGCTGACATGCGAACGCTCGGCCAGCTCGCCGACAGGCATCGACGCAAAGCTCCGCGGATCGCTGAGCACGAGCTTGGCGACCCGCTGCTCGGCCGGCGGCAGCGCAGGGATGGAGGCGCGGATTCGATCAAGCATGGTGATGACGACCTCTCGCCCCACGGGTAGATGGCGCTATCCCCCAAGGGGATTGGGCCTTGCTCGCAAGCGGCCCAGCGCTGCGGCCCGCCTCGGCTGCTGTCGCCATCACTGTTCCTCGGCCCACGCGAAACCGTCGCGAGCGACCATCGCGCTGGCCGCGGGCGGGCCCCAGCTGCCGGCGGTGTAGGTCTTCAGGTCGCTGGCATCGTTCTCCCAGGTGTCCAGGATCGGCTCGACCCAGCGCCAGGCCTGCTCTTGTTCGTCACTGCGAACGAACAGGTTCAAGCGGCCGGCGATCGCGTCCAGCAGCAGGCGTTCGTAGGCGCCCACCCGCTCGGTCGGGAAGGCCTTGTCGAAATCCAGGTCCAACGACACCGGCGACAGTGCGTCGCTCTGGCCCGAGCCCTTGGCGGCCAGCAGGTGAAGCTCCAGGCCGTCTTCAGGTTGCAGCTTGATCACCAGTTTGTTGGCGCGTGACGAGCCCGGGAAGATCGGGTGCGGGACCTCACGGAAATTGACGACGATCTGTGCGTCGCGTGCGGCCAGCCGCTTGCCGGTGCGCAGGTAGAAGGGCACACCGGCCCAGCGCCAGTTTTGCACCTCGGTGCGCAGCGCGACAAACGTCTCGCACGTGCTGTCATGCGGCACCTTCACCTCGTCCAAGTAACCGGGCACGCTCTTGCCGTCGACGGTGCCGGCCTTGTACTGCCCGCGCAGCACTTCGCGCGCCACGCTGTCTGGCGTGAAGGGTTTGAGCGACTTCAGCACCTTCAGCTTTTCATCGCGGATCGCGTCGGCGTCGTTGGTCGACGGCGGCTCCATTGCGATCATCGTCAGCAGTTGCAGCGCATGGTTCTGCACCATGTCGCGCAAGCACCCGGTGCGGTCATAGAAGTCGCCCCGGGTACCGACGCCCAGCGACTCGGCCAGCGTGATCTGGATGTTGGCAATGCACTCGCGCCGCCACAGAGGCTCGAACAAGGCGTTGGCAAAACGCAGCGCCATCAGGTTCTGCACCGCCGGTTTGCCGAGGTAGTGATCGATGCGGAAGGCCTGTCGTTCGGTGAACACCGAGCGCACGACGCGGTTGATCTCCTGCGCGCTGGCCAGGTCGTGGCCGAGTGGCTTTTCCAGCACCACGCGCACCTTCGGGCCGTTCAGGCCGGCAGCGCCCAGCTGTTCGCAGATGACCGGGAACAGGTGCGGGCTGGTGGCCAGGTACAGCACCGCCGTGTCGGCGCCACGCTCGTCGAGCCAGGCCTTCAGGCCGGCATAGTCAGCCGGCTGCGACAGGTCCATCCGGCGGTAGTGCAGCATCGCGGCAAAGCGGTCGAACTCGTCGTCGCTCGGCCGCTTGGAGCTGTCGACATCGACGAAACGCTCGCGGATGAACTGGCGGTAGTCGGCATCGCTGCGTTCGTCGCGAGCCACCGCCAGGATGCGCCCGCCGGCGGGCAGCTTGCCATGGCGAAAAGCCTGAAACAGCGCGGGCATCAGCTTGCGCCACGTCAGGTCGCCGGTGCCGCCGAAGAAAACGAGGTCGAAGGACATGGTCAGCGAGGTGAAACAAAGTTACACGCTGGATGATGCATGAGTTTCTTCGACCGGTCAACGGCGCCCGAGTGAACCGAGGGGCGTAACCGCGCTGAAACCGGATCCGGGTTTCTAATGAAGCCTGTGCGCCGTCCACCTTCCCCACAGGCCGCCGCCTCACACCACCATGAACCAGCTCGACCAACTCAAGGCCTACACCACCGTCGTGGCCGACACCGGCAACTTCAAGCAGCTGGCGCAGTACGCGCCGCGCGACGCCACGACCAACCCTTCGCTGATCCTCAAGGCCGTGCAGCAGCCAGACTATGCGCCGCTGTTGAAGGAGACAGTGGACGCCTACCGTGGCTTGCCGCTGGCCGAGATCGTCGACCAGGTACTGGTGCGATTCGGCCGCGAGATCCTGAAAGTGGTGCCGGGGCGCGTGTCGACCGAGGTCGATGCCCGTTTGTCCTTCGACACGGCCGCCACGATCGCCCGGGCCCACCACCTGATCGGTCTGTACGAAGACGCCGGCGTTGGCCGAGACCGGGTGCTGATCAAGATCGCCTCGACCTGGGAAGGCATCCAAGCGGCCCGTGCGCTGGAACGTGAGGGCATCCACTGCAACCTGACGCTGCTGTTCAGTTTCTGCCAGGCGGTAGCCTGCGGCGAAGCCAACGTCACGCTGATCAGCCCCTTTGTCGGCCGCATCTACGACTGGTACAAGAAGCAGGCCGGCGCTGCGTGGGACGAGGAAGCCATGGCCGGTGTCAATGACCCCGGCGTCCAGTCGGTAACGCAGATCTTCAACCACTACAAGAAGTTCGACATCGCCACCGAGGTGATGGGGGCAAGCTTCCGCAACACCGGCCAGATCGTGGCACTGGCGGGCTGCGACCTGCTGACCATCAGCCCCGAACTGCTGGCTCAGCTGCGGGCCAGCGAGGCGCCGTTGTCGCCAGCGCTGGATGCGGGCGACGCGCGTCAACTTGACCTGCATGCCGTGCTCTACAACGAAACGAGTTTCCGTTACGCGCTGAACGAAGACGCGATGGCAACCGAGAAGCTGGCCGAGGGCATCCGCCAGTTTGCCGCCGATGCGGCCAAGCTCGACAAGCTGATCCAGGAGGCTTGAGATGCCGAACCTCGCTGCCCCCCGCTGCGACGACACCGTCGCCTGGGCTGCCCTGCGCGGCCACCACGAAGCCCATGGCCGCGACTTCGACCTGCGTCAGGCATTTGCCGACGATCCGGTGCGGTTTGATCGCTTCGGTCTGCAAGCCCCCGAGGTCTTCGCCGACTTGTCGAAGAACCGCTGGGACGACCTCACCCGCCGCCTGCTGGTCGAACTGGCCGAGGACTGTCACCTCAATACGCGGCGCGACGCGATGCTGGCTGGTGACCCGATCAACACGACCGAGGGCCGCGCGGTGCTGCACACCGCGTTGCGCGCACCGCGTGGTGCCGGCCCGTTCAGCGCCGACGTCCACGAGGTGCTCGATCGCATGCTGGCGTTCGCCGAGCGCATTCGCGCCGAAGCGGGGGCCACCTACACCGACATCGTCAACATCGGCATCGGCGGCTCCGACCTGGGCCCGCGCATGGCCGCGATCGCGCTGCAGGCCAACGGCCACCCGGGTCTGAAACTGCACTTCGTCTCCAACGTCGACGGGCACGACATCACGCCGGTGCTGCAGAGCCTGAAACCCGAACGCACGCTGTTCATCGTCGCCTCGAAGACCTTCACGACGCAGGAGACGATGGCCAACGCTGAGATCGCGCGCGAGTGGTTCGTCGCGAACGGCGGCAAAGACACCACGCGCCACTTCGTCGGCGTGACGACCAACCTGAAGGCCGCGGCCGAGTTCGGTATCAGCGACACCTTCGGCTTCTGGGACTGGGTCGGCGGTCGCTACTCGCTGTGGAGCGCGATCGGCCTGCCATTGGCAATCGCGATCGGTGCCGACGCATTCCGCGCCTTTCTCGACGGCGCGCACGCGATGGACAAGCACTTCGCGCAAGCGCCACTGTTGCAGAACCTGCCGGTTCAGCTGGGCCTGCTCGATGTCTGGTACCGCAACTTCCACGGCTACACCAGCCGCTCGGTGGCGCCCTACCACCAGGGCTTGGCGCGCTTACCGGCCTACCTGCAGCAGCTGGAGATGGAGTCGAACGGCAAGGGCGTCGACAGCGACGGCCGCACGCTGCCCTTCGGCACCAGCCCCGTGGTCTGGGGCGAGCCGGGCACCAACGGTCAGCACGCGTACTTCCAGATGCTGCACCAGGGCACGGATGTCGTTCCGGTCGAGTTCATCGCGGTCAAGCACCCAAGCCATGGCCATGCCGACCTGCACACCAAGCTGCTGGCCAACTGCCTGGCGCAAAGCCAGGCGCTGATGCTGGGTAAGACCTCGGCCGAAGCGGCGAGCGAAAAGGCGCCGACAGCGTCGCAGACGCTGGACCGCACGGTGCTCTCGCGCCATCGCAGCTTCCCCGGCAACCGCCCCAGTACCACGCTGGTGCTGGACAGCCTGACCCCACGTTCGCTCGGCGCATTGATCGCGCTGTACGAACACCGCGTGTTCACCAGCGGCGCGATCTGGGGCATCAACAGCTTCGACCAATGGGGCGTCGAACTGGGCAAGGCGCTGTGCAGCCAGTTGCTGCCGCGCTTCACCTCGGGCGACTCGACGGGCCTGGACGGCTCGACCGCCGGCCTGCTGGCACGTTTGCGAGCATGACCATGATCAAGAGCAGTGCCTGGAGCGAGACCTTGCTCGACGCATCGACAATCGACACCGCGATCGTCTTCGACTTCGGCCGGGTGGTTTTCGACTGGCAACCCGAAGCCTTGTTGAGCCGCGTGCTCCCACAACGCGCGGCCACGCCCGAGGCGGCGGCCCATTGGGTGAACCAGATCTTCCAGAGCTACCAGGGCGACTGGGGTGATTTCGACAGCGGCCAGGTCGAGGTGCCGGCGCTGATCGAGCGCATCGCCCGCCGCACCGGGCTGGACCAGGCCGAGGTGCTGGCTGTGGTCGACGCGGCACCTGCATCGTTGACGCCGCTCCCCGGCACCGTGGCGCTGATGAAGCGCCTGAAGGCTGCGGGGCGGCCGCTGTACTTCCTGTCCAACATGCCGTTGCCGTTCGCCGAGCACCTGGAGCGCACGCACCACTTCATGGGCTGGTTCGATGGCGGCGTGTTCTCGTCGCGCGCCAAGGTCAACAAGCCAGCGACGGCGATCTTCGACCATGCGCTGAAGCAGTTTGGCTTGCCGGCCGAGCAGATCCTGTTCATCGACGACCATGGCCCGAATGTCGAGGCCGCCAAGGCCCTCGGCTGGCAGGCAGTCCAGTTCGTCGGCGACGCCGAACTGGAGCGTGAGTTGATCGAGCGTGGCTTGATCGCCTAGGCCTAGGCCTGGGCCTCAAGCAGACGCGGCGCGGCCGCGCGCGCGCCGCCACTGACGATCCGAGCGGAAGCCGGCCAACTCCAACGCCTGCTTGGTGTGCAGACCGGCCTGCTTGGCCTCTTGCGCCAGCGACAGGCGCACCTGCTCGACATGTTCGCGTGGCGTGACACCGGCGTGTTCGCGAAACAGCCGCGCCAGATGGCGCGGCGTGACATGAGCGACTGCGGCCATGCGCTCCAGCGACCAGTCGTCGCTTGGTGCTTCCAGCACGGCCGTCTGCACCGCATGCACGGCCGGGTGCAAATGGCTGCGCCCCGCCAGCAGCGGCGAGCGTTCGGGGTCATCGGCGCCGCGGCGGTGGAACACCACCATCACCTGCGCGACAGCGGAGGCCAGCGCCTCGCCCTGCGTCTGTGCGATCAGGTGCAGCGCCAGGTCGATGCCGGCAGTGACCCCGGCGCTGCTGGCGAACGCACCGTCTTCGACGAACACGCGGTTGGCCACCACCCGCGCCGCGGGCGCCAATGCTGTCAGCTCGTCCAACAACTCGTGGTGGGTCGTCACCAGCCGACCGGTGAGCAAGCCGGCATCGGCGGCTAGCAGCGCGCCAGAGCACACCGTCAACAACCGATGCGGCGTGTCTGCCGGCGCCAGCGCCGGGGCCACAACCTGCGCCAGCCAATGGCGTGTCGCCAGCCACGCGCGCTGGTGGCGCACCACCTGCAGCGCGCTGCCGGGACGGCCCACCAGCACGACCCACGTCGGCTCGGTTAAGTGGTCTGGCAGCGGCTGCAGACCCGCCAGCATGAGGCCCACCGAGGACGGGGTCGCCGCATCAGGACCGACGAAGCGCATGCGGTAGGCCGCCGGCCGGCCGCGCGCCTCGAGCTGCGCGTTGGCGAGCCTGAAGGCCTCCGCCGGGCCGCCCACGTCCAGCAGCAGGCTGTCGGGCAGCACGACGAACAGCACCTCGGTCGGCTGGCTCACACGTGGCTCCAGGGCACATCCAGCTGGCGCGCCGTGCGCTGTGCCAGCTCGGGATCCACCAGCCGGCCAACCAGATGCAAGCTCATGTCGATCCCGGCCGCGATCCCGGCGGAGGTGACGATGCGGCCGTTGTCGACCCAGCGTCGTTCAGGCTGCACCCGCAGGCTCGGATAGCGCCGGGCCAGGTCCTCGGCGTCTTCCCAGTGTGTGGTCGCCTCGCTGTCGTGCAGCACGCCGGCTTGGGCGAGCACGAAGGCGCCGGTGCAGATGGACGCGGTGATCTGCGCCTCGGCCGAGCGGCGGCGCAACTCAGCCAGCAGCGGCGCGTTGTCGAGCAGCCGGTCGACCACCCCGCCGGGTACCAGCAGCACGTCGGCCGGTGGTGCGTCAGCCAGGGCGTTATCCGGCTGCAGCACCAGGCCAGCGCGGGCTGTGGCCGGGCGGCCGTCGGGCGACGCCGTTCTGAGGTCGAACGGCGTTTCGAGGCCACGGCGCGCGGCCATGCGGTTGGCGGTGGTGAAGACTTCGTACGGCCCGGCGAAGTCGAGCAACTCGACCTCGTCGAACATCAACAGCAGCAGTCGCGTCATGCGGCGCTCTTCGCGCGGTCCAGCGCCTGCTCGACCGTGCAGATGGTGGCGAAGCGGCCGGCCAGCACGGTCTCGGTCCGTTCGCGGATCGCCGCGGCGCTCAGCGTCTCACCCGACGGCGTGGTCATGTCGAAGGTCAGCGTGGCTTCGGTCACGTAGTCGACCTCCCAGCCTTCGTCACTGGCGTGGCGGGTGGTCGTTTCGCAGCACTGCTCGGTGCGGATGCCGGCGACGATCAGGCGACGAATGCCCTGGCTGTGCAGCCACACCGACAGGCCGGAGCCGACCAGCGCGCTGTGACGGTGCTTCTCGACCACCAGCGCCGCGTCGAAGGGCTTCAGTTCGGCCATCGGCTTGATCAGCCCGCTGGCATGCGCGAACGGGTTGTCGGCGCTGTTCGATTCGTCGACATGGAACACCTGCACCACGGGGATGCCGGCAGCGGCCGCGCCGGCCACCAGCTCGTTGGTGCGCTTGAAGAACGCCGGCGCTTCGGCGTCGCTCCAGTACGGCCGGACACGGAAGGACTCCTGCACGTCGATCAGCAGCAGGGCGGTGGTGGGGCGGGCGGAAATGGACATGATGGTCAACGGGTTTCAGTGGCAGAGGATGCCATGTTTCCCGTTCACGTGCCGACCAACCAGCCCCGCAACGGACCGGTTGCGGTCAAATCAGGACATCAAGCCCTTATTAGCCTAAGCCGACGCCAGGAACCGTTCCGCCAACTTCACCCACAACGCCGCCCCCGGCGCAATCAGCGCATCGTTGAAATCGTAGTTCGGGTTGTGCAGCGTGCAGGGCCCCATGCCGTGGCCGGAAATGCGGTGGCTGCCGTCGCCGTTGCCGATGACGAAGTAGGCGCCGGGTTTTTCGAGCAGGAAGTAGCTGAAGTCTTCGGCCGTCATGGCGGCTTCGAATTCCAGCGTGTTGGCTTCACCGACCAGATCGCGCATCACGCCGCGCAGGAACTGCGCTTCGGCCGGGTGGTTGATCGTCGGCGGGTAGTTGCGGTGGAACTCGAAGTCGACGCTGAGGCCGAACGCGGCCGCGGTGTGTTCGGCGATCTCTTTCATCCGGTGCTCGATCAGGTCGAGCACGTCGAGCGTGAAGGTGCGCACCGTGCCCTGGATCTCGCAGCTGTCGGGGATGACGTTGGTGGCTTCGCCGGTGTGGATCATCGTGACCGAGACGACGGCGGTGTCGATCGGCTTCTTGTTGCGGCTGACGATGGTCTGGAAGGCTTGCACCATCTGGCAGGCCACGGGCACCGGGTCCAGGCCGAGGTGGGGCAGGGCGGCATGGGCGCCCTTGCCGCGGATCGTGATCTTGAACTCGTTGCTCGACGCCATCGCAGGCCCGTCGCAGACCGCGAACTGGCCCGCTTCGTAGCCGGGCCAGTTGTGCATGCCGAACACCGCGTCCATCGGGAACAGCTTGAACAGGCCATCCTTGATCATCTCGCGCGCACCGCCGCCGCCTTCTTCGGCCGGCTGGAAGATCAGGTAGACGGTGCCGTCGAAATCGCGGTGTTTCGCCAAGTGGCGTGCGGCGCCCAGCAGCATCGCGACGTGGCCGTCGTGGCCGCAGGCGTGCATCTTGCCGGGGTGCTGGCTCGCATGCGCGAAGCGGTTGTGCTCGGTCATCGGCAGCGCGTCCATGTCGGCGCGCAGGCCGATCGCGCGCGGGCTGTTGCCGTTCTTGACGATGCCGACGACGCCGGTCTTGCCGAGCCCGCGGTGGATCGGGATGCCCCATTCAGTGAGCTGGCGTGCGATCAAGTCGGCGGTGCGGACCTCTTCGAAGCACAGTTCGGGGTGGGCGTGGATCTCACGTCGCAACGAGGCGATCGTGGCGGCGTCGGCCGCAAGTTCGTCGATCAATGGCATGGCAGGGGCGCTCTCGGAGGCTGGCGGGGATATTACCCGCGCCGCTCCGAACCCCTGCCACGCCGGGTCAACGCCGCACGCCGCCGTCGCCGGTCAACATCGACAGTTCGACGAAGCGCGAGGCGACGTGCGACTGCGGCCCGAAGTTGATGTTGAACCCGTCCAGGGTGTGGCCCTGCAACGATTCGAGTGCGCCGATGAAGGGCTCGTAGTTCGTGCTGCGGGCTCGCTTCAGGCCTTCGACGAAGACACGGGCGGCGACGTAGCCTTCCATGCTCGAATAGTTGGGCCTGACCTTGGGGTCGTTGGCGGCCTTGATCGCCGCGAGGTACTCGCGAACGATCGGCACCGACTGGGTGTAGGGGTAGGGCATGACCTGACTCACCACCACGCCCTTGGCCTCCGGACCCAGCTCGTCGGCCAGCGCCTGCGTGCCGACGAAGGACACGTTGTAGAAGGTGCTCCAGTACCCGGCCTTGCGCGCCTCACGAATGAAGGCCGCGCAACTCTTGTAGGCACTGATCTGAACGATGGCGTCCGGCCGGGACGCCATGATCGTGCTCACGGCTGCCGCCACGTCGGTCGTGTTGCGCTCTACCGTGCCCACGGCAACCGGTGCCAGGCCGGAGGCTTTGAGTGCCTTGGTCACGCCGTCCAGACCGGCCTGGCCGTAGCTGTCGTTCTGCCGGAAGACGGCAATCCGCTGCAGGTTCAGCGAGGTCAGCTGGTGCACGATCAGCGCCGTCTCGTCGTCGTACGACGCCCGCACATGGAAGATCTGCTTGGACATCGGCTCGCGCAATGCCATCGCGCCTGTGAACGGCCCGAAGAACGGCGTGTGAGCCGCACGCACCAGTGGCAGCGCGGCGAGCGAGGTGGGGGTGCCCACGTAGCCGAACAGCGCGAACACGTCCGCAGCCAGGAACTTCTCGGTGTTGGTCTTGCAGCGTGCGGGGTCGTAGCCGTCGTCCAGCGTTTGCAGATCGATGCGCTGCCCGTTCAGTCCGCCTGCGGCGTTGAAAGCGTCGAAGCACAGGCGGGCACCCTGGTTCATCTGTATGCCCAGTTGGGCGGCCGGCCCGGTGAAGGCGGCTGACTGGCCCAGCACAATGCGGTTGCCGCCTTGGCTCAATGCACTGGCGCCTGCACTGGCCAGGGCGAGGCCGCCCCCCGCCAGGTGCTGCAAGACACGGCGGCGGGGCACGCGTGAGCCCAGAGGGGAAGTGAAAATATTTGCCATTCAAGCTATTCCACAGCGGTCGAAACCCTGAATCTCCAAGGTCACCGCTTGTCACCAAATCTCTACGGCAGTGGTCACGTTTGCCCTCAGCCACGGCTCGGGGGACGGCAGTGTGACATCATTTCAGGATGAGCCAGAGAATCGTCCACGCCGCTTGCCCGCACGACTGCCCCGACACCTGCGCCATCCGCGTCACGGTGGAAGGCGAGCAGATCGTGCGCATCCAGGGCGATCCGAACCACCCGCCGACCCATGGTGCGCTGTGCACCAAGGTCTCGCGCTATGCCGAGCGGGTCAACCATCCCGAGCGGGTGTTGACGCCGCTCAAGCGCGTCGGCCCCAAGGGCTCCGGGCAGTTCGTGCCGGTGGGCTGGGACGAGGCGCTGGACGACATTGCCGCGCGGCTCACCGAGATCGCATCGCGCAACCCGCAAGCGATCGTGCCTTACTCCTACGCCGGCACCATGGGCCTGGTGCAGGGCGAGAGCATGGCGGCACGCTTCTTCAACAAGCTCGGCGCCTCGTTGCTCGACCGCACGATCTGCGCCTCCGCCGGTGGTGAAGCCTTGCAGATGACCTACGGCGGCAAGGTCGGCATGCACCTGGAGCACTTTGCCGAGAGCAAGCTGATCGTCATCTGGGGCAGCAACTCGATCGCGTCGAACCTGCATTTCTGGACCTTCGCACAGGCCGCCAAACGCAACGGCGCCAAGCTGATCGCGATTGACCCGCGCAAGACCGAAACSGCCGAGAARTGCCAYCAGCACATCGCCCTGCTGCCGGGCACCGACGSYGCGCTGGCGCTGGSCTTGATGCACGAGCTGATCACCAACGACTGGCTGGATCACGACTACCTCGAACGCCACGTCGAAGGCTGGCCCGCGCTGCGCGAACGCGCGCTGCAGTGGACACCCGAGCGCACGGCCGCCGAGTGCGGCTTGACGGTCGACGAGGTGCGTGGCCTGGCGCGCGACTACGGCACGACGAAGCCGGCGGCGATCCGCCTGAACTACGGCATGCAACGCGTGCGCGGCGGTGGCAACGCCGTGCGACTGATCGCGCTGCTGCCTTGCCTGACTGGCGCCTGGCGGCATCGTGCGGGTGGCATGTTGTTGTCGGCGTCAGGGTGGAACAAGGCGGTGAAGAACACCGCCGCGCTGGAGCGGCTCGACCTGCTGGCCGGCCGCCAGCCGCGCACGATCAACATGAGCACGATCGGCGACGATCTGCTGCGCGATTCGTCCGCCACGTTCGGCCCGAAGATCGAGGCGCTGGTGGTCTACAACAGCAACCCGGTCGCGGTGGCGCCCGAATCGCCCAAGGTGGTGGCCGGCTTCCAGCGCGAAGACCTGTTCACCGTGGTGCTCGAACACTTCCTGACCGACACCGCCGACCACGCCGACTACGTGCTGCCGGCGACGACCCAGATGGAACACTGGGACGCGCACACCAGCTACGGCCACACCTATGTGCTGATCAACGAGCCGGCCGTGTCGGCGCGGGGCGAAGCGAAGTCGAACTGCGAGATCTTCCGCCAACTGGCCGCCCGCATGGGCTTCACCGAGCCCTGCTTCCAGGACAGCGACGAGGCGATCGCGCGCCAGGCCTTTAACGAGCAGGTCGACACCGAGCAGCTGCAGCGCGACGGCTGGTTCAAGCTGCCGTTGCCGGATGCGCCGTTCGCCGACGGTGGCTTCCCCACGGCCAATGGCAAGGCGATTGCCGAAGCGCCCGGCGTGCCTCTGCCCGACCATGTGCCCAACTACGAGAGTGCGGCCACCACGCCTGAACTGGCCGCACGCTACCCACTGGCGATGATCTCGCCGCCGGCGCGCAACTTCCTCAACTCGACCTTCGTCAACGTCAAGAGCCTGCGCGACATCGAGGCCGAACCGGTGGTCGAGCTGCACCCAGCTGACGCGGCCGCGCGTTCACTGGCCGATGGCCAGGCGGTGCGGGTCTTCAACGACCGCGGCAGCTACCACTGCACCGCCCGTGTCAACCAGCGTGCGCGGCCCGGTGTCGTCAACGGCCTGGGTGTCTGGTGGCGCAAGCTGGGCCGCAACGGTACCAACGTCAACGAGCTGACGCACCAGCAGCTGACCGACCTGGGAAGGGCGCCGACCTTCTACGACTGCCTGGTCGAGGTGGCGGCCCTTTGAATCGATGCGCCTCAAGGGTTGGCTGATGGCGGGCGCCGCCAGCGTCGTGGGTTTGCTGGCCATCGCGGCCAGCACCGTCTGCCTGACCAGCGGCTGCAGTTCGATGGGCTACCTGGCGCAGTCGGTCAGCGGCCACCTGAACGTGCTGAGCAGCGCGCGGCCGGTCGACGACTGGCTCAACGAGCCGAGCACGCCCGAGCCGCTGAAAGCCCGGCTGGCGCTGTCCAAGCGCATGCGCGATTTCGCCGTCAGCGAGCTGAAGCTGCCCGACAACCACAGCTACCGTGCGTTCGCCGACCTGAAGCGCAACGCAGCGGTGTGGAACGTCGCCGCGGCGCCCGAGCTGTCGCTGAAGCTGCAGACCTGGTGCTACCCGGTGGTTGGCTGCGTCGGCTACCGCGGCTACTACGACCAGGCTGCCGCCAATGCCGAAGGCCAGGCGCTGCGCGACCAGAATTTCGAGGTCACCGTCTACCCGGTGCCGGCCTACTCGACACTGGGCAAGATGGAGTGGCTGGGTGGTGACCCGCTGCTGAACACTTTCATCCAGTGGCCCGAGGTCGAACTAGCGCGGCTGATCTTTCATGAGCTGGCGCACCAGGTGGCGTTCGCGCCTGGCGACACGATGTTCAACGAGTCGTTCGCGACATCGGTCGAGCGTCTGGGCGGTGAGCGTTGGATGACGGCCCATGGCAGCGATGCGTCACGCGCGCAAGCCGCGGCCATCGAACTGCGGCGCTCGGGCTTTCGACGCCTGACGCTGGGTGCCCGTGCTGCGCTGGACGAGCTGTACCGCTCGGACGCGGACGACGAAACCAAACGCGCACGCAAGGTCGAGCTGATGGCCCAGATGCGGGCCGATTACGCGGCACTGAAAGCCGGTGCCTGGAACGGCTATGCCGGCTACGATGCTTTCTTCGCCAATGCCAACAACGCGTCGCTGGGCATCCAGGCGGCCTATCTGAACTGGGTGCCGGCCTTCACCGCGCTGTTCGAGCGCGAAGGTCGAGATTTCCCGCGCTTCTACGCTGCGGCGCAGCGCCTGGCCGGTTTGCCGCGCGCCGAGCGCGACGCTGCACTGCAAGGCCTCGCACCGCCGGCAACCGAATCACACGAACAACATTGATGGACTGACGACCATGGCTGATATCCGAGTTCACCGCGACCACACCCTGGGCCTGGCCCGTGCCCGCAAAGTGGCCTGGAAATGGGCCGAGCACGTCGAAAAGAAGTTCGACATGGAATGCACCGTGCTGGAGGGAGAAACCAGCGACACCGTGCAGTTCAAACGCTCCGGTGTTTCCGGCACGATGGTCGTCACCGGCGAGCATTTCGAAGTGCATGCCAAGCTGGGGCTGCTGATGGCGGCGTTCGCCGGCCAGATCCAGACCGAAGTCGCCAAGCAGCTCGACGAGGCGCTGGCGAAAGAGCAGACCAAGGCCAAGAAGGCCTGAGCAACCAGCTCGCCGGCGCACGCTTGCGCCGGCCCCGCCTTCACCCTCCGTTTCTACCTAAGGGCTCGCCCGAGGTTGAAACTGAAAGCGCTTTCAATCTAGTATTTGGACACGCCCGAGATGCCGCAAAAGGCCGGGCGCCACCTCGCACGGCGTCGGTCGACGCATTCGGGGTTTGTCCGAAAACGAGGAGCGCTGGAGTCCTGTCGGCATGAAGAAACTTCGAAACATATGGGCCCTCGCGGCCGGCCTGATGGTGGCGCAAGTCAGTGCGGCCGCCGATTGGCAACTCGTCTGGCAAGACGAGTTCGAGGGCAGCATCAGCCCCGATTGGGTCTTCGAGACCGGCAATGGCGCCGGCGGCTGGGGCAACAACGAGCTCGAGTACTACCGGCGCGAAAACGCCAGCGTCGAAAACGGCAACCTGGTCATCACTGCCAAGCGCGAAGATTTCGGCGGCTTCCACTACACCTCGTCTCGGATGAAGACGCAGGGCAAACAAAGCTTCAAGTACGGCCGCATCGAAGCGCGCGTCAAGGTGCCACTGGGCTCCGGCCTGTGGCCGGCGTTCTGGACGCTGGGCAGCAACATCACCCGGGTCGGTTGGCCCTCATCGGGCGAGCTCGACATCCTCGAGCACGTCAACACCGAGGACAAGATCTACGGCACCGCGCACTGGTCGGCGCCGGACGGCAGCTACGCCTCTTACGGCGGCAACACCACGACCACGCCGCAGGACTACCACGTCTACTCGATCGAGTGGGATCCGGCCTTCATCCGCTGGTTCGTCGACGGGGTTCAGTACCACGTCATCGACATCACCGACGGCGTCGGCGGCACCGACGAGTTCCACAACGACTTCTTCCTGTTGCTGAACCTCGCGGTCGGCGGCAACTGGCCCGGCTTCACGATCGACGAGACCAAGCTGCCGGCCAAGATGTACGTCGACTATGTGCGCGTCTACCAGAAGCCTGGTAACGAGAGCGGCATCCTCAACACCTGGGCGTTGGACAACACCAGCAAGGTGATCCGCCACAAGGACGGCCACGCCCAGCTCGACAAGCCCGCGAAGGTCAAGCCCTACCAGGACGGCAACTGGACGATGATCCCGGGCCTGGCCGGTGCCGGCGTGTCGTTCCAGTCCGAAAACCTGCCTGGTCAATACCTGCGCCACCGCAACGGCGAGCTCTTGCTCGAGGCCGACGACGGCAGCCAGGCGTTCAAGAACGCGGCGACCTTCTACAAGCGCCCGGGCCTGACTGACGAGTGGGCAAAGTCCTTCGAGGCGTTCAGTCTGCCGGGCCAGTACATCCGCCAGCAAGACGGCTTGCTGTACGTGAAGAAGGCCGGCACCGATGCCGCGAAGAAAGCGTCGACCTTCATGGCGGGCCTGCCGCTGGCAGCGGCGTACGCAACGACTGTCGAAGCCGAGACCCACGAGTTCATGTCCGGTGTCGTCGACGAGGCCTGCTCCGAAGGCGGGCAGGACGTCAGCTCGATCGACGCGGCCGACTGGATGGCCTGGAAGATCAACCTGCCGAGCGCCGGCGTCTACAAGGTCGAGTACCGCGTGGCCAGCACCACTGATGGCGGCAAGCTGCAGCTCGAAAAGGGCGGCGGCAACCCGGTCTACGGCCAGCTCGACGTGCCCAACACCCACGGTGCGCAGACGTGGACGACGATCTCCCACAACGTGTCGCTCGACGCCGGCGAGCAGTACATCGGCCTCAAGGGCTTGAGCGGCAGCTGGAGCCTGAACTGGTTGAAGATCAGCCGCAAGTATTGAACCCCACGCGTCGGGCCGCTCTTCGGGGC